>CACXHH010000162.1 GCA_902767455.1 uncultured Eubacteriales bacterium | reverse complement strand
TGGTCATGCAAGTATTGTAGACGATTTCGATATCGCCTTCGAGAGCGTGACCGTAAACGTCGGAAACGATACAAGCGCTGTAAGCTCTTTCGTATTCGATAGAAAGATCGAGATCGATGGTATCGAAATAGCCGAGACTTACCCAACCAAGACCGAGATCGGTGGTGTAGAGTTCGTCTTCCGCGATATAGCAGACTTCAAACTCGGTCGCAAAGCTCGGAGCGGTAGCGGCGGAAGGAGAATAATCTTTTACCGCAAAGAAAACGTTGTTTTCCGCGTCGTACGCCATATCAGAGTTGGGGAACATAAGGCTTGCGTCGCCGCTGTGGAGATTGCCTGCGTTTACGCCCATAGCCGATTCGCCTTCGATATTTTCAAGGTCGGCAAGGTTTGCGTCCCAGAAGAAATTGAAGTGACCGTATTTGTCGGCGTAAGTGTAGAAAATACGGATGCCGGAAGCCTTATCGTAGTTGATGGCGCTCGGAGCGTAGCAGCCCGCCATGTTGGCGCCGTAAATTTCGGCGTTGTAAGCGATAACGGGGGTAGTTCCTACTCTTTCGTAAGCGCCGTCGACCGTCTTGGAAACGGCAAGACCTATCTGAGAAGCAAGACCGTTGTTGTTGTCGCAAGCGGCGTAAGCGATAAGCCAGTTGTAAGTTTCTTCGCCCATAGCGAATTGACCGTAAACGAGAGTTGCGGAAAGAAGGTTTTTATCCCAAGCTTCGTCGGCTCCGCCCGTTAAAACGAGTTTCTGTTCGCCGTAAACGTATTCGCCTTCTTCGTTCAATTCGCCCGTCATAACGGCGAAAGCGTTGTCGTCTTCACCGGCGGTAACGTTGGTCGTATAAAGGAGATAACGAGTGCCGTTTTCGCCTTGGATAAGGTCGGCGTCACGCATATAATGGCCTTCCGCGGGAGCGGGAATACCCGTTACGACTTCGGGAGCGGCGGCGGTGTAAGTGACAGTTTCGGAATAAGCGCTGTCAAGATAGTTTTCGCCGTCACCGATGGCTTTTACCTTCAAAAACTGACCGTCAGCAAGCTGAAGGGAAGTTTTCAAGGTCAGCATTTCGGTTTCTTCGTCTATCTGATACTGATAAGAAGCGGCGTTTTCGATCGCCGTCCAGGTAGCAAGTCCTTCTTCGTTGACGGTGAGCGTAGGAACCGCGAGAGTTTCGGGCTCGGTAGTTTCGCTGTCTTTACCGCCGTTCTTTTTACAGGAAGCGACCGTTATCATCATTACGGAAACGAGAACGAGCGCCGTTAAAAGAGAAATAAACTTTTTCATAAATTATATCCTCCGTTAGTTAAGCCCCATAAGGGTAGCTATGTTCTTTCTTTCGGAACTTGCGGGAACGAGCGCCGAAGTGAAGCTCGGGGTGGTCGAGTAAGTGCCGAGTTTGTTGATGGAGAAAGCTTTGCCGGTGTAGTCGCCCGAGTAGATCGTTATACCGATATAGGTGAGCGTGGTGCCTTCCGTCATAAAGTCGGACGGTTGAACTGCGCCGGCGTCGGCGTCCCATTCAGCCTGAGCAAACGCCGAATAAGGTATTCTTACCCAGCCTTCGAAGCCTACGGGAAGAGTTACGCAAGGACGAGTCATATAGATGGTCTGCTTGCCGGTGTTTACGTCGTACAGCCAGAAACGGTTGCCCTGTTTGATGTTGAAACGAGCGTTCCTGCGTATGGAGTCTTTACGGCTTTCGATGCCCGTGCAGTCTACTTCGAGGTTGAAGGAAACTTCTACGTCGCTATCGTTCTTAGCCCAGAAAGTGAAGCCTTTTTGCGTGGAAATATCGCGGCTGGAACCGTCAAAGATGGTGAACGCGGTATAAGCGTCCGCGCCTTCTCTCGCGCCGTCGCATACCAAAGTGACAGCTTCGTCGCCGTAAGTGTCGGTCGTCATGGTCTGAGTGCCTGCCGCGCCGCCGTCCCAAGGAACGAGAGCGCCGTTTTGTTTGCCCGTACCGAAGAAGAATAAAGTGGCGTCGCCGTAGACGGTACGATCGATCTTATGAACGTACTTTCTGCCTGCGTTTTCACTCTTATCGGCGGTAACGGTGAAGCTTGCCGACTTATCGACGTTGTCGAACGCAACGAGCTGATGATAAGTGAAGTCGTTATAGCCTATTTCGCCGGTGTAGTAACCTATTTCGCCGAAGCCTACTTCAAACGCCCAGTTATATCTGGAGTTGGTGGTCATAACGAGTTGAGTCATTTCGGCAAGAGACTGCTCGCCCCATTGAGTGGAGATAGCCGTCATCGGGATAAGCAGAGCGCCGCTCGTGTAAACGTTAGAAGCCGCGTAAAGCGTATCGCCCGTCTTGATTATTTCGCCGTTTTCCTTGATCATATAGATACGAGCGCCGTCGTGACCTACGATGGACTGACGGGTTGCGCCATAAGTCGATTCCAAGCCGTAAGTAAGACCGGGGGCGCCGAGTTTGGCAAAGTACTGAACGGCAAGATAAGTTGCTTTCGACAAATCGGTAACGCCGTTATCGAAAACGGCTTTAACGGTCTGCCAGTTGTCGCCGTCGCCCGTGTACTGCGCGGAAGGACCTGCCCATACGGTAGCGTTCTTGAAAGCGTATTCGCCCGTCGTGAAAGGATATTCGACCTGTGCGCCGATCTTAGAATCGACTTCACCGGGGAAGCTTCCGGTAAGACCTTGGCTGAAAACGTATTTGGTTTTCTTCAAGCCGTTGGTCAAGTCAAGAAGTTTCGTAAACGTACCGCCGTTAGCGGGATCGCCGGTGTAATAACCTATTTCGCCGATAACGATTTCAAAATCTCTGTTAAACAAAGCGTTCGTGGTGAAATAAATGGAAGTAGCGTTTGCGAGCGTGCCGTTAACGTTATCCCAACCGGGTTTGGTGAGATTTGCTATAGGGAGCAACAGCATACCAAGCGTGTTCGTAGGCATATTGAAAGATTCGTATTGACTCTTCATAGCCGTAACGGAACCGTCTTCTGCGGAAACGAAATACGCGGCTTCGTCGTAATCAAGGTAAATACCCCATCTCGAACCGCCGCCAATTACGCCGAAGTTAAGACCGGGGTTACCTTTCGTGACCTTGATCTCAACTGCTACGTAACTTGCGGCCGTCAGATCTGCTTTCGCGTCAAAAATACCTTCGAACCACTGCCAGGTGTCGGACGATTCGGTGGCGCCGATAGCCGTAGGCGCGTTTGCAAGCGCCGCGTTGCCCGTCCTGAACGGATAGGCGGAAGTGTCAGACGTCGATAATGCGAATACGTTTACGCTTAAACTCGAGAAGAGCATAGCGACAACGAGAACGAATAACAACGCCTTTTTTGTTACTTTCATTGTTTTTTCCTCCTGAAAAAATTTTTTTGTTTTTATTTTACGGCTTTCGCCGTCAAATACTTATAAATCACAACAAAATTTTCTTAATAACGTCGTAGAAGGCGTTTTTGTTTACTTCCATAGCCGCTTTTATCGGATAAAAACCTTCTTTCGGCTCGGTCGAAGTTTCAACGGCGCCGCGAAGGTTGCCTTCGGTAACCGCCTTAACGTAGCGGCGCTCGAAAGCGCATACGGGGTACCCTATCGCCGCGCATAACGCGAGCGGATCGTGCATAACAGATTTTTCAAAGTGAAATTTATCGAACCACCTGTCCATATAGCTTACGACGAGCTTGTTATACGGCTTTTCGCTTAACCTGAACGCTTCCAAAAGATCGTTATCGAGCGTACATTTGAGCGTTACGTCAAGCCCTACGCCGTAAAAGGGTATTCCGCTCGAATAGACGACGTTCGCCGCTTCGGGATCGCATATAACGTTCCACTCGGGCGCGAAATTGCCGTACCAACCGTGCATGGCGTAAATCGCCTTTACGTCGTTTTTGATCGACGGATCTTTGAGTATAGCCGCGGCGATATTCGTAAGCCCGCCTATCGGAACGAGAATAAGCTTGCCCGAATATTTTTTTGCGGCGGAAATTATCGCGTCGACGCCGTTTTGGCTCGAATATTCAAGCGAAGCCATAGAACTTTCGTCGTACTGACAGGGTATCGAATAAAGAAGTTCGTCGCCGTCCTTTTCAAAGCCGAAAAGCGGGATCTTCTTTGATAGCGGCATTCCTTCGCCCGCGTAGACGGGCGCTTTTTTCTTACAGGCGTTCAACAGCTCGACCGTCTGTTTTGCGCGCAAAGCCGTGTTCCTGAAAACGGTGGAAACGCCTACGAGCTCGCAGTCGTCGGAGTTTGCGGCAAGGCTTACGGCAAAAGCGTCGTCGATATCGTCGCCGATGTCGGTGTCGATAAAAATATAAGCTTTATCTTCGTTCATTATATCAGTACGTCCTGTAAAGAGTAAGATCGCCGTTGGGGTTGAGCCTGTCGGGAGTAGCCGAGTAGCCGGGTTGATTTGCCGGCCAGCCGTAAGTTACGCCGAGTTTTGCTTTGGTCTTGTTGTAAGCTTCGGAGTTCATCGAAACGACGAGTTGGAGATTATAAGCGTTTGCCGTGTCGACCGTCTTTTCGTAAACGCTCGTTGCTTCGGCTCTGTCAGCCGCCTGAATAATTTTAGGTATCTGCCTGCCGAGCAGGTTGTTGATACGCGATAAGGCGTTGTCGTAGTCGTTGTAGCGCGAGTCGGTCGCATCGACGACGAAGTGCGCGGCGTTGCAATCGTAAGAGTAGACGGAAAGCGGGCGTTTGAGGTTGGTCCTGTAAAGTTCGCCTACGGTCTTGCCGTTGTTCGTTCTCGGCTGCATGTTATCGTAATACTGATAATTGATGAGCACGTCGAACTGCATGAGCCCGTATTTTGCCGTTTCCATCTTGGATTTTGCGGTAAGATACGTTTCAGTGAACTGCGTTGCCGTCTTGGTCGCGTCGGTATAATTCCACGTTTCGCCTTCAACGCCGAGAGTTACGAGAAGCTGACCTTCGGGAGAAGTCAGATAGTCGAAAAGCTTGATAAGAAGGTCGGGGCGAGTTTTGCTCAAAGGTCCGCCCGTCGTTATCATGTTCATAAGATAGCCGTAACCGCGGATATCGGCAAGCACGGGAGCGTCGCCGTTTTCGTTGGTGATATACATCGAAACGTATTCGAGCGTAGTATCGTTGAACTTAGTGTCGTGCGCGGTAAGGAAGTGCATCTGATAGTCCTGCGGGGTGACGAGAGTAGCGAACGCCTGACCGGAAGCTATCGTGCCGCCGATACCGTCGAAGTTCTGCGTGAAGTTGCCCCTTGAGATAATGCCTTCGTTGTAGAGATCGTTGAGATACAGGAGCATCTGTTTATAAGATTCCTGCGTGAAATAGAACTGATAGTTGCCGTTTTCGTCTTCGTAAGGGATAGCGAAGAACTGCGAAAGCCAGGTAAGCGAAGTACAGCCGTCAGCCTTGAACTGCGAGAGCAAAAGCCCCGTGGTTATCTGACCTTTGTTGGTGCCTTTATAGTTGGCAAGCGCCCATTTGGCTGCTTCCTTGAAGCCTTCGGGAGTGGTGATATAGCCCTGCCATGCGACCGACTTTTCTGCGCCCGACAAAGAAGTATAGTGGAGAAGCCCCTCGGCGTCGATACGGCTATCGGTGGAAATATGAGCCTGCCACGCGTCGAAAATGTCTTTTCTTACCATCATGCCGCCGTTAGGTTGAAGCTGTTCGCCTTCGGGAACGTCCGAATAGCTGTAATAATGGTTGGGAACGCCGTAAGTTTTGCCGTTGCCGTAAGCCCACCAGTCGAGAACGTCCTGCGGGAGATGACTGCAAAAAGAGTGTGCGTATCTGTCGGCGAGTCCGTTTACGTCGTAGATTAGCCCGTCTTTGGCGAGAAGAGAAATGTCGAGAAGATTAGAAGTGGGTACGGAGATAACGTCGGGAAGCTTATTGCCCGCTATCATCGTGTTGAGCTTGGTGCCGTCGTCCTGAACGGGAGTTTCAAACTTGACGTTGAGCCCCGTAACTTCCTTGATGCGCTTTGAAACGGTGTCGGTACCCGTGGGGATAGGCCACGTAGAAACGTCTACGTACCAGTTTACGGTGTAGTTTGCCGCTTTGTCGGCGTCGCTTATGTACGTCCAGCTGTTGCCTGCGTCTTCTGCGCCCGCGGGGTCTTTGACTCCGTCGTTATAAGAAACGTTGTCTGAAAACCCTTCGTTGTTGATGGGCGGAACGCTGTCGCACGCCACGACGGAAAGCCCTATCGCGGCGACGGCAAGCATCGAAAACAGTTTCATCGTAAATGATCTTTTCATAAATTTCTCCTTATATATTATTTTGTGTTTGTTTATCGACATTATCGTTTCGTTTTGTAAAGAAAACGGAACTTGTTTGCGTTTGTAACGCAAACTACCCGCGCGGGTAGTCGCTTTTTTTATGGGGTTATCAACGAAAATCAGCCTTTGAGCGAACCTATCATTATGCCCGACTGGAAGTTCTTTCTCACGAACGGGAAGAAGAACAGAACGGGGATAATCGATATTATTATCGCGGCGAGAGAGATCGTCTTTGCCGAAACGCGTTGGAGCATGGTTTCGGTCATGCCTTCGGTCATCGTCGAACTTTGTATCGCTTGCAAAAGGAAATACTGCAAAGTGTGAAGATCTTTCGACGAAGTGTAGATCATCGTATCGAAATAAGAATTCCAGTGCCCCACCGCAAGCCACAGCGCGACGGTCGCAAGAACTGGTTTTGACAGCGGCATGTATATCTGCCACCAGATACGGAATTCGCTTGCCCCGTCGACGAGAGCGGCTTCGTGAAGTTCACCCGACACGCTCTTGAAAAACGACGAGATGACTATCATATTATACACCGAGTAAAGCCCGGGGATAACGTATACGAGGAAATTATCGTAAAGCCCTATCGCCGTGATTATCACAAAATAAGGGATAAGCCCGCCGCTGAAAAACATCGTGAGAAGGTTTATCCAGTAGATGACCTTTTTGCCTTTCAGGTTCGGTCTGCTCAGAGCGTAAGCGACTATCGAAGTAAACACGAGCGCCGTGAGCGTTCCGATGACCGTTCTTCCTATCGTAACGAGATAGCTGTGCCAAAGCTCGGCTTTTTCGAGAACGACGCGGTAGTTTTCAAACGTGAAAAGGCGCGGAAGAAGATACACGCCGCCTTTGGCGTAATCGGCGCCCTGATTGAACGAGCCGATGAGAACGTACAGTATGGGGTAGACGCACAGCGCGCAGAATATCGCCATCCACGCCATATTTATAACGTCGAAAACTTTTATCTTCTTGCCGAGCGTGCTCTTGTTTCTTACTTTATAAAACTCCTGCTTTTCCTTGTGAGTTTGTATCGCGAAGAAAACTATCGCGGCGATCGACGGAACGGCAAGCACGGTAAAAACGACGAAAAGCGTCTTCAAAACGGAATACATTTCGTCGGTGGCTTCGTCGATGGGGACGTGCGCCACGTACGCGAAGAATATCGCAAGACCTATGATTATCCCGGAAGCCCACAGAATTATTCTGCGGATAAGCGGGAAGTTCTTTGATTTAGTGTTTACGGCAAACATATCAATAAATCCCCTTTCCGCTTATTTTTT
>CACXHH010000161.1 GCA_902767455.1 uncultured Eubacteriales bacterium | reverse complement strand
GAAATCGGCGTATTTGGTTTGAGGTTTAGCTTCCGAAAAATCAAGATTATCAAACGCTTTATTCGATTCGATAAACGCCTTCAAGCGCTCTATCTCGGGCTGATTGCCTTGTTTTTCGGCTTCTTTAAGCTGCTCTTCGGCGGCTCTCGTCTTATCTCTTTCCGCCTTGAGAAGGTTGTCGACGTATTTTTTTCCGTCTGTTGCCGCTTCTTTGAGCGCCTGATATGAAGGATCGTCCTTTTCGTTGATCCTCGACATCAATATCTTGCTTGCCGCGCTCTGTATCAATTCAATGAATTGTTGCGAATTCAACGCCGACTGACGTTGCATTTGTCCTAATTTATCGGGAGCTCTGTCGGTTTCGGCAAGATATAAGAACCGTCTGTACGCCGAGTCCATCTGTTCTTTCATCTCGGAGAGCGATTTGCCGTTATTCAGCAGATATTCGGCTTCGTTGAAGGCTTCGGGCTGATCGTAAGAAAGCGTATGAACGTTATAGATCGGCACACCGAGAAGAGACGCGTTATCACGCGGCTCGCTGACGAACAGGAAGCGGTCGAGATGCCCTTTCGTGTATGCGATCTGACGACGTTGGATTTCCATTGCGTCGCCGCTGATCATGACGGCGGTTTGCATGAACGAGCCAAGCCCGTGGTTGTGCGCGCGAATAGCGGGGTCTTTATCCAAAAAGTTTAACGCTTCAAACGCGCGCGGAGCGCCGAGCCCGCCCTTGGAATGCACCCTATTCCAATCTCTGCTCGCTTCAAACAACGCGTCGCCGCCCGTCTTGCCGTTGAGCGCTTTGTTCAAGCCCTGATTTACCGTTTCAAGGAAATACTCCTTACCGAATTTTGCGGGGCTTTCAAGGAACTCGTCGAAGGAAACGCCGTTGGCTTCGGCAAAGTTTGCCATAATATATATGGAGTTAAACGCCGTGATTGCTTCGTCGTAACGATAATCGGGCGGGAACGTTTTGTTTCTGACGACGTCGACGTTACCTGCTTTCGCGAAGTTTTCGCTGTGACGGTCTACGGGGAAGTTTTCGCGAACGAAGGCAATCATCTCGTCGACGTGTCCTTTTTCCGTCACCATCGCCTTGGAGGCTTCGGCTATCCTTGTTGCGTCGCCCGACGCGATGGCTTCCTTATAATTATCTATCGTAGCGGAAAGCATGGTAAGCCCGTACTGCTTTACGTCCTGTTCGCCGACGACGCCCTTGCCGCAATAGCCGTACTTCTGCATAAGAGAATAGACGTGCTTGATAGCAGACTTCGTTTCGGGAGACATCTTGAACTCGGCGTTGTTCAATTTGTTGAACTCTTCTTGGTTTTTTACCACGGGATCGGATGTGAAAGTATTCATACTTATGACGTCTTCAAAGGAGTTGATGTCATAACCTTCTTCCGTCATCTGTTTTCTGCCCGCGACTTCACCGTCTGAAAGTACAGCCTTTTCGTAATATTCCGTGCTCAGATGAAAATACGCGCTCGTCGGATCTTCGCCTTTAGGCTCGCGTAAAAAGTCGTTGGCGGCGTCGATATCCGCCTTCATGGCGTCTTTCTGAGCTTGTGAGAGATCGTTTCTCGCGTCAATATCGGCTTTTGCTTTTTCGCTCTGCTCGGTGTAGACTTTTACGCCCATTTCTTCGTGCGTTCTGTCCCACGGCAAAACGTATTCTTCAGTCGCCTTCTGCAACTGCTGCATCTGGTCGAGCGTGAGAGTATCTTGAAGAAGTTTGAAAAAGTGTTCGCGGTCGCTACTCAGGAACATACCCGTCACGTAAGATATCGGTTGAAAAAGCGGACCGTTCATCTGTTCTTCGGTCAAAAACGGACGGGCGATCTCCTTCATCTCTTCTAATGACGGTTTGCCGAGTTCCAGTTTTCGTATCGCGGCGGTAAACGCGTTGATTTCATTATTGAGCGCATCTTTTTCCGGTCCGGCGGGAAGCTTTTCCTTTAACGCAGCTTTTTCCGAAGACATAGCGCTCAGCACTTCTCTGGTGTTCATACGAATACTGTTGCGGAGAGCTTCGTTCTGCTTTGTCGAAGCATTATTTAACACGTACTCTTTTTGCTCCGGCATAAGCAACTGCATGGCGTTTTCCATAAACGCGTCTGCGCGCAATTTGTTGGCGATGGTCGGTTCCATAACGTTCTGCACGTAGTGAAGCCGCGTCTCGTCTGGTAACTGCCCGCGAGGTTTTGCGCGCATTTCTGACGAATAACGGCTTGCTAACTCCGCAAAATTTTCTTTAGTGAGCGTTTCGCCTTCGCGTACGAACTGATTGACAGGCGCTTCGTTCTTCTTTTCCTGATCCTTAGGCATAATTATTATATCTCCGTATTATTCTATGATTATTTACCCCGTTACCGTCGGGGAGGAACTTAAAATCCGTAAATAGTTACGACTATTCGGTCGAATCGACCGTTTTGCTTGCGGCGCGTCATTTGCGTACGACTCTTTTAAGAGCTCGGCAAAAACCGCGCTTAAATTCTTCTTATTCGGCGTTTCGCCTTCTTTCCCGAACAGAACTACTCGTATTTTCCCGATTGTCTATATTTCGGCATAAATGCGTTTCTCCTGTTTTTACGTCACGTTATTGCTTATCGCGGTGACGAATTCATTATTAAAGCACTTTTTTTACTGTTAAAACACTCTTTTTACGATGTCTTTAAAGCGCTTTACTAATTTAACTTTCGTACTTACATTTTACAACATATATGCCCGTGTGTCAATTTGCGTTTTGATCGATATATGCGACAAAATCGGTAGTTTTACTTTTTTCCCGTAATTTTTACGAGATGATCGTTTTCCGAGCTTTTTTTGGTTATCGTCGTGGAGAAATAAAAAGTGTTTTATAGCGTTCGCTTGCCGCGACGAAGGCGTCAACGGGATCGTTGCTCGGCTGAAAATTATCGGCGCCGCGCGTTGATTATTACGAAAAAAGGACGACTTTTCGGTCGTCGATTTTTCTTTTTCGCCGGCGGCGCGTTTCGTTACGCCGTTTTCTTTTCGCCGAAAAGTTCCGCAACTTTTTCGGAAGCTATTATATCGATGCTCGTTCTGCTCTGCGGCCCGGTAATGATGAACGCGCTGCCTCGCGAGTTGTTGATTATCTGATCCTGCTCGGCGGAGTTTATGTTGCCCGCCTTACTGTAAAGCGTACACAGATCGTCCATGTCGTTAGGCGCAAGCGCGAAGATAAACGAATACTGGCAGGCGTTTATTATCGCCGTCGACTTTCTGATTATCTCCTGACTTCCGACGAAGTCCTTTATGTTCTGCGTGATTATTATCTGCATACCGTTGTACTTTCTGATTCGCTTTGCGAGCTGATACATAAAGTCAAGAGCGATCGGGTACTTCGGGTCTATAAACACGTGCGCTTCGTCGATAGCGACGATTATCTTTCTGTTGGTGTTGTATTTTAAATTGAAATCCCTGTTCTTTATTATCTCGTTATCGAGCCACTTCAAAACGAGAAGCATCTGCGCGTTGGCGATAACGCCGTTCTTGTTGGCAAGAAGCGACTGGAAATTGAACACGGCGAAGTTCTCTTTTACAGACAGCGTGCTCGGACCGTTCCACAGCTTCGAGTTCCTGCCGCCCGTAGCGAACTTCGAGATGAAGTTTTTAAGGACTCTGAGATTTTCTATATCGTAAGCTACTTCCGCCGTTTCGAGCTGCTCTAAAATAAACGCGTACAAGTCGTCGAAAATGGGGTAATCTTCGGGCTTTAACGAAGAGAAATCGGAGTCTTCGGTTATGCCCTTCTTGCGGTAAAGCTCGACGATAAGGTTATTGAGCATTTCGAGAGCGTGAGCGTCTATGCCGGGGAGTATCTCGCGGAAGAACTGTTCCAAAAACTGCAAGTGTACTGCAAAGGCGTTGGAAGCGCCGTCTGAATCTTCGTCGGCGTCGAGCGTCGTTATGACGTGGAAGGGATTGAGCTTTCCGTGACTTGCAGAGCCTACGTCGATAAGCTTGCCGCCTAAATTAGACGAAATTATGTCGTACTCGTTTTCGGGGTCGAGAATGAATATCTTACAGTTTTCCGTTGCGAGATGAGTAAGCAAAGTCTTGGTCGAGTACGATTTACCCGAGCCCGACTTGCCCATTATTACCATGTTGGAGTTGACGCGTTCGTTGTTTCTCGCGAAGAAGTCGACTATCACGGGGAAGCCTTTGCTCTGACCTATCGTGACGCCGCCCTTTTCCATTATCGTCGAAAGAACGAACGGGAATACCGCGGCTATCGAGTTGGAGTGGATGGACCTTTGGAACTCGGTCATAAGATCGTTTTGCGAAAGATTCATCGAGATCATCGCGCGGTTCTGGTTACAGAAGTCGTCCGACAGCTCGAAGCCCTGCTCGGTAAGCACGCGCAAAAGACGTTTTTTAAGGTTTTTCTTGGTATCCTTAGAACGGTTGTAAAGCGTTATATGGATATTGACTTTATAAAGGTTTTCGTTGTCGTTTTTGAGCAGCGCAAGCAGCTGAACGAGCGTGTTTATATGCGTGGTCTTGTCGATGACCGAGCTTGCGCGGTAAGACTGTTCGCTCTGCGACATAAGTTCCTGAAGCGAACGGTCTATCATTCTGACCGCTTTTTCCTTTTCAAACGGTTCGAGATTCATAACGACCTTAGTGTCTTCGGTGTTGAACATCTGAAAACCCCAGGCGTTCCCGACGGTGAGCGGATAGTTTCTCAAAGTGAAACAGAAGCATTCTTCGCCGTCGACGAAAGCGCTTCTCGAATTGAAAGAGATCTCGTCGGGAAGTATCCAGTTGATATACTCCCTTTCGTCCATTACGTCGACGTCTTCTTCGTTGAATTTATCGGTGTAATTGTATTTAAGGAACACGCAAAGTTCCTTCGTGTTCAAAATTTTAGAGCGCATGCCCGCTTCGGCGAAAGTATCGACGGCGTTGGAAAGTATTTCGTCGATAACGCTCTTTTGCGCGTCGTATACGACGAGATAGAACGCGGGAGCCATTATCTTATCTTCACCCGAAGAGTTGAGATTTTGGTATACTTCTATCCTGTCCTGCAAAACGCGTTCGCGGACGAAAAGCTCTCTTTCGGTAAGCTCGCCTGCGTCGAAGGTCTTTTTGAGATCGTCGCGCTTCAATTCTTCGCAGGCGATGAAGTCGTCGAAGTTTATCTTTCTGTCTATCTTGACGAGCGAAGCGCGCGTTTTACCCGAGATCGCGCGGATAACTTTGCCGAAGTAATTATTTATGATCTGGTCCTGACGATAGCCCGTCAGAAGGCGGAACTCTCTCGAGCCTATCTCGAGAACGCCGCCGTAGTAGCCGTCAAACTCGATATAGCCGTCTTTAACGTTCTTGAAAGCCGTGAAAGACTTGATGTTAGTCGCGCTCTCGCCGTCCTGCTTGACGTATCTTTTGGGCGAGAAAAGGTATCTTATGAACGTTTTGAAGAACATGTAAAACCTTTGCCCGTCGTACGGAACGTAAAGCCCCGCTACGGCGCACGCCAACACTACCGCTATAAAGAAGCGGATTATGCCGATATTGCTTAAACATATCACGACGATAAGAACGAGCCCTATAAGCGCGATAAGGATATCGGCGACCGATATGTTTTTGAAAAATTCAACTTTTACTTTAGCTGTTTTCGGAATTACTCTCATCGGTTATCTTAAATCCTCCCAATCTTCGTCGTCATCGTCGTCGTTTATACTGCCGATGCTTTCAAAGTTTTCAAGCGAATCTTTGACGGTATCGCTTCGCGACTTGTTGAGATCGTCGTTTGCGTTGAACTTATCGCCGCTCGCGTTGTCTTTGGCTCCGTCGGAGCCTTCGCCGGACTTATCGTCTTTCTTATCGTCCTTCTTGTCGTTGGCGGCAGGAGAAGCGGCGCCTTCGTTTTTGAGCTTGCCCGAAAGATCCTTCTTATCTCCGTATTTGGGATCCTCGTCCATCTTATCGCCTTCGTTCGGATTGTTCTGATCCTCGTCTGACTTGTCTTTCCCTTTACTTGAATCTTTGTCTTCGTCTTTCTTCTTGCCGCCGAACAACTTCTTGCCGCCTGACCAAAGACCTTTACCGAGCAACTTGAAGCCGCCGCCCACGGCGCCCATACCAAGCCTCGTAAGCGCGGAATCCATATGTTCTCTCGAACCTGCGCCCGAACCGATAAGGTTGCCGATAAGAGCCGCGCTCTTTTGCATCGCAAACGCGCCGCCTATGATGATAAGCAGCTTGAATATCCCGTTTAAAAATCCGCTCTCGAAGAATACCACCGACGACGGCGTTATTATCGATACCAGCAGACAGTAAACGTTCAGATACAGGATTATCCCGTAACCCGATATGAACTTGACGAGCAGTTGTTCGCGCCACAGCTTGAATCTGTTTCCGTCGTCGAGAACGGACGAAGCGACCGAGAACGGCGACACGACGAACAACACGCCTACGCTTATCGCGCGGTCTACGAACTGAACGAGAGCGTTCGCGAGCGTGAACAGCAACACGAGCCCCGTTATCCAGGAGAACAGGAAGTCGAAATCTTTAAGCTTTATCGCGCTCGATACGAGATCTGTGTCCATATAGCTTTCGGCGCCGCTCACTATCCTTTCGTACAGGTATTGATTTTCGACGTGCGCGTCCTGCGAGAACGCCCCGAACAGGAAGTTCCCTAATCCTTGCGTTCCGTTACGCGTTGCGGCGTACACTACGCCCATAAGCGTGTTGAGCGACCATACGAGCGTGAGCATGATAAGCGGAACGAACAAAAACAACAACAGCGTTTTGAACGCCTTTACCGCGACCTGCGCGGGCGACATATCGGGCTTTTCTTTCGTGACGACCATTATTATCCTTGCTATGGTAAAAAAGATCAGCACGATAAACCCGAGCACGGCGGCTATTTTAAAGCCGTTGGATATTATATCGCTCCTTAACATATACGTAACGAGATCGGTTTCCGTTCCGGCGATATTTACCGTTTCTATGCCGCACAACTTGTTGGCGCACGAAATAAGCCCGTCTATAAGGCGCAACAGCGATTTTGTGATTCCGTATAGAAACTCCCAAAACCAGTCAAACATTTTTTCTCTCCTTTAGGAGTATTTGAAAGCGAAAAGAAACTTTTCGGCGGTATTTTTGCAAAGCGGTTTTAAACGTACCTTAAAAGGCACGCCTGCCGCTTGCAGTCGATATTCTGAGTTTAAGTATTCAACGCGCGGGAAAAAAGCGGGTTTTCGTCGGCGCCGCTTTACGGGCGTCGAAAAAGCACGTCACTTTTTATTCGGCGTATATCAAAATGGACGTAAGCCTTAACGGGACTCTCGTCAATTCCGGATCGTAGCAGTTGTTCACTATTCGTAAAGCGATATACTGCCCTTCCTTTATTGCGTAGCGGGTGGAAACGGTTCCGTCGTCGTGTTTCCAGGACGACAGGAACATATCGTGCCACTTGTCTTTTATTCCGGACACGGTAAACGTTATCTCGCTCAAAGCGGTCGCGGGATCGGGCTCGTTGCAATCTTCTTTTTTATATTCGCAGCCCTCTCCCGTGTACACTTTGGTCGGGATATCGTCTTCGTCGAGAATAAACGCCTGAACTTTGACTTGCGCACGAACGGACGAATCGACGTATACCGCCACTTCGCCTATGTTCAGATCTTTTTCCGTTTGGATCAGAATATAAGTATATTCCGACCTATCGTCTTCCGTCATTACCGTCTTGAAATCGTTGACGGCTTCCTTGTTGTAGAAGTCTTCCATATTATAGCTATGGGAGCTCGACTTCTCGTCGATAAGCCGAACGGAATAAGTATCGCAATAATCGTCGTCGTCCTTAGTGGCGTCGCCAAGCGAGTAGCAACCCGATAAAGCAAACGTAAAAGCTATTATGATAGCGATAAAAAGAAAGTGAACTTTCTTCTTAATACGCATATCCCTGCCACCAGTCGGTAAAGATGGAGATACCTACCTGCAACATAATGAGAAGCACGAAGATAAGAATAAAACCGACGATAGCGTGCTGAAGAGCTTTCTTCGCGTTTTCATGTTCCTGCGGTTCGCTTGCGCGTGCGTATTTAACGCCGAGAAGGATGCAGTAGATAGCGCCGACCGCGCCTACGACTGCGAGAAGCGCGGGTACGAGTATTTTGCATACTTCGAGAATGGGGTTAATGATCTTAGTCATTTCTGCCGAAGTCATCAAAAGCTGAGTTAACATTGTGGTTTTTACCTTCCTTTAAAATTATTTCGTTATTTAATTTAACCGTAACGCTTTACGCTACGAATTAACCGTTTTATAAGCGTTTAAAGCTTAAACTTTAATGCGCTTGCGAAGTATGAGTATTACGAACAGACCTATCGCTATCAAAAGACACGAGGCTATTACGGTTATAGTCATCGCGGCGTTCGCCGTGTACTTCCTCGTGAACTCGAACACCTGTTCGTTGCCCGCGTCGTTGGTGATAACTATCTTGTATTCGCCCTGTTCCCTTATTTCGGGAAGCTTCATATTGTCCGAAGTGACGGTCGTAGTCTGCGTGAGCGTACCGTCCTTATAGACGCGTATAACTTCGCCCGCCTGACAATCTGCAAGCGTGACGTTCTGTATCGTCGCTCCGCCGTTATCCACGCCAACGAGCCTTGCGGCAGGCGGCGTTCTGTCTATCGTGATACCGAAAGTAAACTGCGAAGCCGTAGCTATCGAAGATACCGTCACGACGTACGAGCCCGTTTCCATAAACACCATCTTTGAGTTATAAACGTATTGATTTACTCCGCTGAGATAGGAAACGAGTATGCCGTCGCCGGCGTCGAACTGAACGTCCGTTATCTTGTAGCCGTAAGGCGAATCGTAAATGAAGCTCGAAAGCGAATGCGGTACGACGTAGAAGTAGTAGTAAGACTTGTTGCCGATATCGTCGGAAATTATGAATTCCCACTTACCGGCTTCGCCAAAACCTACGCTTCTCGAAACGTCGTATTCTTCGCCGTTAAGGACTACGAGATCTATCTTTGCCGAATCTTTGTTGACGGGCATGAATCTCGCGTTTCCTTCGGTGAGCACGCCACCTTTTTCAACTATCCTTTCGGTGTTTCCGCTTATGAACGCATACTCGACGAGCGTATCCTTCTTGATGATCGTCGTGAACACGTTGCCGGCTATATCGGTGATATAGAAGCGGTAAGAGCCGTCGGCGGTGAGTTCTTCACCGGAAGAGTACGGAACTCTCTCGCCGCCCGCGTGCGATACTTCGCAATCGACGGACTCGTCGAATCTTATCATTACGTTTCCTTGCGTCATAACGACGTCGTTTATCGTGACTACGTCCATAAAGTCGGCAAGGTTTATCTCGAGCGTCTTACGGACGAGATTTACCTCGAACTCGTACTCGAAGCCGTATTCGTCGATATACGATATCCTTCTGACGTATTCGCCCGCTTCTTCGCCGTCCGTCGGGTAAGCGACCACGAGCGGCATATCGGCTCTGTTGCCGTCGATACGTATCTCGTATCTTCCCGCCGTAGTTTCAAACGTAATGCTCATGTTGGAATAGAGCTTGTTGAGTTCGCCGGCGGTTATGGCAAGAGTTTCGGGCTCTCTCGAAGTGCGGATAAGTCTGGTGACGGAAAGCGTATCCGTGCCCATATAGTGGATAGCCGCCGCGCAGACGTTACCGTACGAGTTGCGTAAGATAAGCGTATAAACGCCGTCGCCCCATCTTCCGACCACTTCGTTAAGTCTTTCGTCGTCGGGCGCCACGCCGTTTGCTTTGAGCACGTCGAACACCACGTATTCTTCGTCGCCGTAAGCAAGCACGGCTTGTAAAACGCCGTCGGCAATCATCTTTTCGGCGTCGATCGAAAGAAGCTTGTTAGTGTAGAGATCGTCGCGGCGGAGCGCCTTTTCATTGTAGCCGGTAAGATATTCGTTACTGAACGAGAAGGGAACGTCCTTTATCTCGAAGTTTACCGCGACCACGTTTCCGAAATCGTCGTTTATTACGAGTTTATACTCGCCCGCTTCCTTGAACACGGCGGTACAGGTGCCGGAACTATCGCGAAGCGTAACGGGCTCGCGCTCTTCGCCGTTATAGGTCATAACGTAAGTTATATGCTCGAAGAACACGTCTACGGTAACGCTTTCGTTAGCCTTATAGGTTTCGCCTTCCTTGACCGAATATTTGTTCGACTCGCCGTCGAGATATTCGGCGGTGAGGACGACTCTCAATTCGGTAGCCAGTATAACTATGAATCTCGCTTCTCTGCCGTAGATATTGTTTACGACGACCGAGTAGAAGCCTTCTTCGTTGAAGGTAAGCTTGGTATATCCCTCGGTTGACGTGTAAACGTATTGATAATCGGTAAATTCGGTGGTTTCGGAATACGCTATGGAAACGTCCGTGATATTCGCAAAGCTCGTTTCGGCTATGAAGAACTCGCCGTTGATATAGACGACTTCTTCGGTTGAAACGGGTGTTACGCTCTTGCCTTCTACGTCGGTCATCTCGAAAGTTATTTCGGGAAGCTCGCCGCACATTACCGCTTTGACGAAGTAAGGCTGATACTCGTCGTTGTACGTTACCCTTATCGAAACGGTGGCTTCACCGTCGTCGGGGGCGTCTACGCGGTAGAACATCTTTCCGTCTTCAAAGCGGACGGATATTTCGGCGCCCGCGTCTTCGGCGCTCGCGAGAACGTAAGATTTTCCGTTTTCAACGGAATTTACGTCCGCAACTATCGTAGAAGAGTAGATCTGACGGTAGGAGTAAACTTCTTCGCCGTCGTCGTCGTAGATGGGTGAGCCGAATTCGTCGGTGTGCAGGAGAAGCCTGTAAGCGACCTCGTACAGCGCGCCGTTGACGTTTTCAAATCTCAGATACTTGCTTTCGCCGTTCTTTTCGACGAAAACGACTATCGTTGCGCTTGCGTCGTATTCCATTTCGACGTGATCGTAAGCGTAAACGTCGGGAGAATAAGTATATTCGCCGTCGTCGCCCAAAACTATCGAATCGGCAGGCGAGAGTTTCATATCGACTTCTTCGCCGTCAGAATAGAAGTGAGCGTCGTCGACAACCCTGTTGACGAAGTAGAATTGCGATTCGTTGCCGAGCGTGTCGCGCGCGACGATACGGTATTCGCCGAAGCGGTTGACGGTAACGTTGTTTACGCCTTCGCTTTCGGTGTATTCGCGTATCATCACTCCGTCGAGATATATTTCCACTTCGCTGCATATCGACTTATCGGTGAACTGCAACGTGATGAGCGGCGAATATACGACCGAGTTTTCGCGAACGCCTTTTGAAACGGTCTTGTTGACCGCGAAATAGATCGACTCGGGGGTGAAGCTTTCTTCGCTGTCGCCTTTGGCGTCGAGATTCATCGATTCGAGCTGGCGCGCGTCGAAGTAAGTTACCACGTCCTGACGGGCGGTGACGTTGATTATAGGCGCGTCGCTGTCGGTAACGCAGTTATACACGACGTAAATGTCGGGATATCTCGCGTAGCGGACGGTAACGCTCCAGTCGGTGGTGTCGTTTATGCGTATACGAGTAAATCCGTTGAATTCGCGCACGGTGTAAGAAAGCGACTTATCTGAGAACTCGTACGAATAATCGGCAGAGGACTCGAAAGTGAACATAAGTATCTTGTTGGTCACTATCTGATATTCGCGTTCGCCCGTCTTGGATATTTTAAGACTCGGTTGCGAACCGTCGTAACCGACGTATACGTCGTCCTCTTCGTAGAACCAGTTGAGCTTGGGAAGCTCGCGCTTCAATTCGTAATCGTACGAGAAGGTGTTGCCGAACCAGTCTTCGACGCGTATCGAGTACACGCCCGCCTGATAATAGGTAAGACTGCTCGAATAGTTAGATTCGATAAGTTTTCCGTCGAGATATATCTCGAAGTTCTTTATTTCGGAAGTGTCCCTGTTGCACGTTATCCTTACGAACCTGTTTTCTTCGACGGTTATCTTAACGGTCATGGGCGTGGAGTTCATCGAAACGTTCACCCTGTAAACGTTGCCCGAACGGTCGGATATTTCTATGATATACTGTCCTTCGGAAATAGCTATGCCCGACGACGGGATATCTTCTTTGCGGTAAACGTTCAAAAGCACACCGTTCTTCTTTAATACGGCTATGTAAGACATATTGTCGATCTCGGCGACCGTGTCGCTGAAACCTAATATATTGAGCGTCTTACCGTTGATGCTCATTCCGTCGACCGATTCGTCGAGTTCGCGTTCAACGACGTCGCCTCTTGCGTTTTCGTATACGACGTTTATCGTCGGCGCGGTCTTGTCGAGATAGACTTTGTAATCGCGCACGCCCTTTTCGTCGCACTCGCGCATCCAGTACACGCCGCCGTCTATGTTAAGACTTCCGAAAACCGTTCCTTCGGGAAGGAGTTTGAATTCCTTGTCGATGGGGTTGCCGTTTGCGTCCACCTTGTTGGTGTAGAACAACTTCGTGCCGTTACCGTAAGTGAATTGATAGGTGGTGACGAGCGTGCAAACTTCTCCGCCGCTCGTTTGGACTTCGCTGTCGTAAATCGCGGGATCGCCCGAGAAAGCGACCGCGCTGCGCATTTCGCTACCGGAAAGCGTTACGAAAGTCGTAAGCCTGTCGGTAGCTATCTGACGTTTGTCGAGATAGGGCGAGCCGTTTTCGTCGAGATTGCCGTCGGCGCTCGTGAGATACGTATATCCGCCGCGATCGACAATCGTATCGGAAACCTGAGATATAGCCGACGAGAGCGACGCAGGCAGACGTTCGGGATCTATTTCCGAGCTCGTGCCGTAGTAATAATACACCCACGCGTCGGACGTAGTTGCGTTATCCCACGTAGCGCGTTTATAGCGCAACCATACTTGACCTACGGAAGCCACGATCGAAGCGTCCGCCGAAGCTTTACGGAAGCTGCCGTCGCCCGTGTTGAGCGAAGACGCCATCGAAGCCGTTTTTATTTCGAGAACGCCCAGATCCTGCATCTCGTAGTATCTGACGTACTCTACCGCTTTATCGCGCGTAGAGAACGCCATCAATCTCGTAGTTTCGTTGTAGTTGAGCTGACGTACGCCTTCTCCGTTATGGTAGTAGAAAACGGACGTGTCGAGCATATAGACCTTATTTATGAACAAGGTGCCGTTTTTCGTTGCCTTATAGTTTGCCGTTTCGGCAACGTTTACGCCCGAAGTAAGGTAGAACGTTACGTCCGAAGAATCCTGTTCGTTGCGGTTTACGTCCGTTCCCGAGATCGCCTTGAAGTTGATGCGTACGAAACCTACGACGTTTCTCTTGAAAGTGACGTGTACCCCGTCTGCGTCGG
>CACXHH010000160.1 GCA_902767455.1 uncultured Eubacteriales bacterium | reverse complement strand
GGTCGTTATACTTTTCGCTATCTTTACGCTCGCTTTCTTTTTTGTGCTCAAATCATCCGAACTGAAAAAATCGCCGATTTTTGCGCTTTCAAAGCCCGTGCTTCTTATTTCTAATCTCGTGATAATGAGCGGAATGCTCTCCGGGCTTGACAGCCTTCAAAATCAACTGTTTTCTCTTAACGCTTCTTATCCCGTCCTTTCGGGCGCGTTTCTCGTTCTTTCTAACGTCGTTCTCGTATTCGGAGTAAAAGGCGTTGAAAGAGTAAACTTTATACTCGTTCCCGTGATGATAGCATTTATCGCGCTCGTAACGCTCGCGTCGGGTGTGGGCGGGTACGGCGGTAGCCGAAACGTCAGCCCGATAAATATGCTTTCGTATTGCGGTCTGAACGTCTTTACTTCGGTAGCGCTTTTTAACGACGCGGGCAGAAATAAAAGCGCCGTGACGGATTTTGCCGCCGCAGCGCTCTCTTCAGCCGTTCTATGCGCGCTTATATATCTAATACTCTCTTCCGTAACGCTTGCCGGGCGAACGGTGGCGTATTCGGACGTGCCGCTTCTTTCCTTGTCGCAAAACGTAGACAGAGCTTCCGCGCCGTTTGCGATTTGTCTTATTTTCGGAATATTTACGACGCTTTTATCAAGCCACTATCCGCTTTTTTATCTCGTCGAAAATCCGCGTTATAAAGTCGCATACAGATTGTTGTTAAGCGCGGCCGCTCTCGCGGTATCAAGGCTCGGTTTTTATAATATCGTGTCTTTCGTCTATCCTGCGATAGGGCTTTTCGGAGCGTTGGAAATTTTGTTTATCGCCGTTTCAACAACGATTTTTCGGCGAAGGCGACTAACGCGTACATCACCCCCGCAAGAACGCAAAGTATAAAGGTGCTCGCCATAACGAGGTCGAGTTTGAATACCTGACCGCCGTAAACGATAAGATAGCCTATACCTTGCTTGGAAACGAGGTATTCTCCCATTATCGAGCCTATCCAACTCATGCCGACGTTGATTTTCAAAGTCGAAACGAGTGTGGGGAGTGACGCGGGGAAAATCAATTTCGTAAAAATCTGTCGCTTGCTTGCGCCCATTGATTTCAAAAGAAGTATCTTTCCGCCGTCGACCTCAATGAATCCCGCGAGCATATTTATTATCGTAACGATAACGGTAATTATGACCGCCATAAAAATTATGGCTCCGCTCCCCGCGCCGAACCAGATTATGATTAGCGGACCGAGCGCGATTTTGGGAAGGCTGTTCAATACGACGATATACGGTTCGGTAACTTTTTTGAGCGTATCCGACCACCACATAACTACCGCAACTAATATCCCCGAGACCGACGCGATGGCGAAGCCGAGTATCGTTTCAAATAAAGTAGTTGCTATATGCGAAAACAATTCTCCGCTTAGATAAAGAGATTTTATAGTGTTTAAAATTCGCGAAGGGCTTGAAAATATAAATCCGTCTATAACGCCCGTATCGGATAGAACTTCCCACAGCGCGAGAAAAGAAGCAAGTATGCCGAAGCGCAGAGCATACACGACGATATTTTGCCGCCTTAATTTTTTAAGATATAAGGCGTGTTCGTAAGAATACTTTTCCATATCAGTTAAGCTGCCTCCATAAAGTTTCAAACCATTGAGAAAACTCCTTGTTTTCTCTTCTTTTAAGCGGAGAAAGCTCCTTGTCGAAATCGAGTTCGTAACTGTTCTTGACGCGTGACGGGCGGTCGGTGAGTACGACTATCTTGTCGGCAAGCGAAAGAGCTTCGGAGATGTCGTGTGTGACGAGAAGCGCCGTCTTTCCTTCGGTTTTGATTATCTTGTGAACGTCATTGCAAACGGAAAGTCTGGTCTGGTAATCGAGAGCGGAAAAGGGCTCGTCGAGCAAAAGTAGTTCTGGGGAAGCGGCGAGCGTTCTTATAAGCGCCGCGCGTTGCCGCATTCCGCCCGAAAGCTGGTTGGGGTAATAGTCGGCAAACTCTTTAAGCCCGTATTTTTCCAAAAGCGTAGTAACGTATTCTTTCGCTTTATCGTTCGATTTTTTCTTTATTTCGAGCGGAAGCATAACGTTTTTCATTATCGTAAGCCACGGAAACAGCTCGTCTTTCTGGAGCATATATCCTATTTTATCGCTCGGTTTTACTACCGGTTCACCGTCTATAATTATCTTTCCGCCGCTTGCGGGCATAAGACCCGAAATCAAAGTCATAATGCTCGTTTTTCCGCAGCCGGAAGGTCCGATGATCGCCGTGAACTCTCCCCGTTTTACGGAAAAAGTCAGATCTTTTATCGCGGGTGTTTCTTTGTTTTTGGTATGGTACGTCAGGCACACGCCTTGTAATTCGAGTAAATTATCCATACTTTCTCCTTGAAGTGAAAATTTGCTTTTCAGCCGTAAATTTCTTCGTGTATTTTCTTTACGACGGAGTTGTCGACGAGAGTTAAGAAATCGACGTCTTTATCGAGTTCTCCCGCGTTTTTCATAACTTCTTTAAGTTTGGTAAAAGATTGTTCGGTCATAATCATATCCTTTTGCCAAGCGTCTGCGTTTTTGTAAGAATTTATCGAATCTTTTAAAGAAACGTCGCTTGCCGACGGGAAGGAGTTTTTAATGGCTTTAGCAATCGTTTCGGCGTCGTTTCCTTCGATATAATCTACGGCTTTAAACAGCGCTTTTATAAACTTTTCGATTATATCTCCGTGTTTTTCCATAAAGGAATTTCTCGCCATAAAGCAAGTGAAGGGAACTTCTCCCGATTCAAGACCGACGCTTGCGATAATATATCCCTTACCTTCGCGTTGAAGTTCGGAAGCCGTCGGCTCGAAAACGGTGACGTAATCTCCCGTTCCCGACTCGAACGCCGCGGTAGTCAGATTGAATTGAACGTCGAAATTGAGTTTTACGTTCCGTCCGTTGTAAAGGTCGTTTTTGTTGAGAGCGTATTCAAGGCTCATAGCGGGCGACCCGCCTTTTCTCCCCGCGATTATCTCCTTGTTTTCAAGGTCTTTCCAACTGAAATTATCTTCCGCGCGTCTGCCTACGAGAAACGAGCCGTCGCGCTTGGTAAGCTGAGCGAAGATAACGGGTTTGTCTTTGGGGGTTCCGAGCGCCGTGTAAACGCCCGTTTCGGGGCCTAATAAAGCGACGTCCGCACCGCCCGACAAAAGCGCCGCCATGGAAGCGTCCGATCCGCCGCCGTTTGTAAGGTCGATTTTTAAACCTTCTTCTTCAAAATACCCGTTTTCTATCGCGACGTAAAAGGGCGCGTAGAATACCGAGTGAGTGACTTCGTTGACTTTCACGGTCGTTTTTCCGCCGTCCGAAGAGCCGCACGCCGTCAAGGATAACGCGAAAAACAACGAAATAAAAATTGCGATTGATTTTTTCATCTTGTACTCCAAAAAAATACTTCACTACGAACAATATATGATTTTAATCTTCAAGTTGACAAAACAATTCGTTTGACAATAAAAAGTTATTATTATATAATAAATGGGTAATAATCTAACGGTAGGTTTTTATTTATGGAAATGCAAAAGACTTACAATCCGCAGGATTTTGAAAAGAGAATTTATTCCTACTGGGAAGATAGCGGGTTTTTCAAGGCAAAAGTAAATCCGGACAAAGTTCCGTTCACGATAGTTATTCCGCCGCCCAACATTACGGGGCAGCTTCATATCGGGCACGCGCTCGACGAAACTTTGCAGGACGCTATTATTCGTTTTAAACGTATGCAGGGCTACGAAGCTTTATGGCTTCCCGGCACCGACCACGCTTCCATCGCTACGGAAGTAAAAATTGTCGAACTTATAAAAAAAGAAGAAGGGCTTACCAAGGAACAGATAGGAAGGGAAGCCTTTTTACAGCGCGCCTGGGCGTGGAAGGAAAAGTATGGCGGAAGAATAGTCGAACAGCTCAAATCGCTCGGCTCTTCGTGCGACTGGTCGCGCCTTGCGTTCACAATGGACGAAAACCTTTCCAAAGCCGTCAAAGAAGTTTTCGTAAACCTTTACGAAAAAGGGCTTATATATCAGGGCTCGAAGATAATCAACTGGTGCCCGAGCTGTAAAACGGCTTTATCCGACACCGAAGTGGAATACGCCGAAGAAGACTCCTTCTTCTGGTATCTCAACTACCCCGTTGAAGGCGAAGAAGGTAAGTATATCACCGTCGCCACGACGAGGCCCGAAACCATGCTCGGCGATACCGCCGTCGCTGTCAATCCGCACGATAAACGCTTTGCGTCTTTCGTAGGAAAGTATCTTATTCTGCCCATAGTGAATAAGCGTATTCCCGTCGTCGCCGACGAATACGTCGATATGAAATTCGGAACGGGCGCAGTTAAGATTACGCCGGCTCACGACCCCAACGACTTTGAAGTGGGGCTTCGTCATAACCTTGAAGTCATACGCGTCATGAACGACGACGGAACTATGAACGAGCTCGCGGGTAAATACGCGGGTATGGACAGGTTCGCTTGCCGTAAAGCTATCGTCGAAGACTTGAAAGCTCTCGGCGTTCTCACCAAAATTCAACCGCATAAACACAACGTCGGGCATTGTTACAGATGCCACTCGTCGGTCGAGCCTATCGTTTCCAAACAATGGTTCGTCAAGATGGCGGATCTTGCTAAACCCGCTATCGCGGCGGTCAAAAACAAGTCTATCAAGTTCACGCCTTCGCGCTTTACGAAGATATATTACAACTGGATGGAAAACATTAAAGACTGGTGTATTTCCCGTCAGCTTTGGTGGGGGCATCGTATCCCCGTTTACTACTGCGAAGACTGCGGCGAGATCATGGTCTTGAAAGACGCGCCCAAAGCCTGCACTAAGTGCGGAAGCACTCATTTCCATCAGGACGAAGACGTTCTCGATACCTGGTTCTCGTCGGCTCTTTGGCCTTTCTCGACGCTCGGCTTCCCCGAAATGACGGAAGATCTTGCGTATTTTTATCCGACGGACGTTCTCGTTACCGGTTACGATATAATCTTCTTCTGGGTCGCGAGAATGATATTCAGCGGTCTTGAACACATGAACAGAATACCTTTCAAGGACGTTCTTATCCACGGTATAGTTCGTGACGATCAAGGCAGAAAGATGAGCAAATCTCTCGGCAACGGCGTAGATCCGCTCGAAGTCATCGCCGAATACGGTGCGGACACTCTCCGTTTCTCGCTCGTCAACGGCGTTGCGGCCGGCAGCGATATAAGGTTTTCCAAGGAAAAATGCGAGAGTTCGCGTAACTTTATCAACAAGATATGGAACGCTTCGAGATTCGTGCTTATGAACTGCGAAGGCGCCGATATCAAGCCGATAACCGAAATTAAGCCCGAACTCAAAGATAAGTGGATCCTTTCCAAGCTCAATCATACCGTTAAACAGGTCACGCTCCTTATGGAGAAGTACGATCTCGGTATGGCGCTTGCCGTCTGCCACGACTTTATGTGGTACGACTTCTGCGACTGGTATATCGAACTCACCAAGCCCGCTTTATACAGCGACGACCAAGAAAAGAAGAACGCAACTCTCTCCGTTCTTTGCTACGTTCTGAAACAGACGCTCAAACTTCTTCACCCGTTTATACCTTTCGTTACCGAAGAAATATACTCGAATATTCCGGGCGTTGACGGAAGCATAATGGTTTCCGACTTCCCGCGCTATAATTCCGCTTACAACTTCAAAAAAGACGCCGAAAAGATGACCGCCGTAATGGATATAATCAAAGCCGTTCGTCAGATAAAAGTTCAGGCGGGCGCGGCTCCTTCCAAGAAGGTCGATTTGCTCGTCGTTACCGCAAACAAAAAGCTCGTAAACGACAGCGCCGACTTTATCAAGAAGCTTTCGGGCGTAAACGAAATCAGGTTTATAGCTTCCAAACAGGATATAAACGAGAAGGTGTTTACGCAGGTACTTAACGGATTCGAGCTGTATATCCCGCTCGGCGAACTCGTCGATATCGAAAAAGAAGTCGAAAGGCTCAAAGCCGATCTCGAAAAGACCGAAGGCGAGATCGAACGCGCAAACGGCAAACTCAATAACCCCGGTTTCGTTGAAAAAGCGCCCGCAAAACTCGTGGACGCAGAAAAACAAAAGCTTGCCAAGTTCGTGGAACTCAAAGAAAAGATACTTGCAAATCTTAAAGAATACGAAAGTTAATATTGCGACCTGACGCACCAAGGTCGCCGTTTAAAGAGCCTTTGATCGCTTAAGGCTCTTTTTGGAAAATACAGTTAAAGCGATCGATTATTGATCAAAGGAAGTAAATGAAGAAAAAAAACAACTTAAAAATTCGCTTTTTAGGCGGTGTAGGCGAAATCGGTAAAAACATGACGGCGCTCGAGTTCGGGCACGATATCATCGTTATCGACGCAGGGCTTACCTTCCCTTCGCAGGACATGCCGGGCGTGGATATCGTTATTCCCGACGCCACCTATCTTATTCAGAATAAAGAAAAGATCAAAGGCATAGTTTTGACGCACGGACACGAAGACCATATCGGCTCCGTTCCATACCTTCTCAAAGATATCAACGTTCCCGTTTACGGAACTAAAATGACGATAGCGCTTCTTTCGGCAAAACTCAAAGAGTTTAAACTGCCGAGCGCCAAACTAAAAGTCGTCAAAGAGCGTGACAGAATCAATTTAGGCGTGTTTTCAGTCGAATTTATCCACGTAAATCACTCCATCTCGGGCTCTTGCGCGCTGGCAATAACCACTCCCGTAGGCGTCGTCGTTCACTCGGGCGACTTCAAGATAGACTTAACGCCTATAAGCGGAGAGATTATAGATCTTTCAAGGCTTTCCGAAATAGGCAAAAAGGGCGTTCTCCTTTTGATGTGCGAATCGACGAACGTCGAAAGGACGGGTTATACTTTAAGCGAAACGGCAGTTCGCCAAACGTTCGAGCACCTGTTTTCGGACAACCTTAAAAGAAGGATCATCATCGCGACGTTTTCGTCAAACGTTCACAGAATACAGCAGATATTGAACGTCGCGTCGAGATTTCGCAGAAAAGTCGCTTTATCGGGGCGGAGTATGCTCAACGTCGTGGAAGCGGCGAAAGGCGCGGGAGAGCTGAAAGTTCCCGAAAACACCCTTATAGACATTGAAAAGATAAAGAATTACGCCGATAAAGATCTCGTTATCATCTGCACAGGCTCTCAAGGCGAACCTATGAGCGCTTTGACGAGAATGACCGCCGACGATTATCCGCAAGTTAAAATTTCCGATAACGACACGATAATCATTTCTGCTTCACCTATCCCGGGCAACGAAAAAAGTATATATTCGGTTATAAATAATCTTTATAAAAAAGGCGCCGAAGTCGTTTACGATTCGATAGAAAAAGTTCACGTTTCGGGGCACGCATGTCAGGAAGAGATAAAGATTTTTCACTCGCTTTTAAAGCCCAAATTCTTTATTCCCGTTCACGGCGAATACCGTCACCTGAAAAAACACGTCAAACTTGCCAGAGAAATGGGCATGAAGGACAGCGAAATGATGATCGCCGAAATAGGAGACACCGTTGAAGTAACGCCGAAATCGATCAAAAAGGCCGAACGCTTTCAGGCGGGCTCGCGATTTGTCGACGGGCTTTATATCGACGATGACGACGCGACCATCCGCGACCGCGTTCATCTCGGCGGCGACGGGCTCATTATCCCTGTTTGCTGTATTTCGAGCGAAAACGGAACGGTGCTCCAACGCCCCGATCTCATCTTTAAAGGCATAACCTTAAGCGACGGGCAGACTGACGATATTATCGAGATCATCGAAAGAACTCTCGCGTCTTACGATCTTAAAGCGATAGGCGACACGCGCGAGATAAAGAAGAAGCTTCGTTCGAGCGTTCGCAATTACGTTATGAAAAAGACCAAGAATAACCCGATGATCATACCCGTTATTACGGAGATCTAATGGAAAAATACAGTCAGATAAATAAGCTGCGTATCTCGAAAGAACTTGAACAGCTTCGCTTGAAATATATCAGCCAAGGTATTCCGTCGCTTAAAACGCCGTCGTTGAACGAACTTATCTTACACGTTTCAATAAAATCGCCCGATAAAATACTTGAAATAGGCACGGCAACGGGTATAAGCGGTATCGCTATGTTGTCAACTTGCGAAAAGGCAAAACTTACGACGATAGAAACGGACGAAACGTCTTATAACGAAGCCTTGAAAAACTTTGAATTATTCGGTTTGAGCGACAGGGTGACATGTCGGCACGGCGACGCTGGAGATTTTCTCAATTTTACCGACGCGCGCTTCGATTTTATATTTCTCGACGGCGCAAAATCGCGTTACGTCGACTACCTGCCCGACTTGAAAAGGCTACTTTTAAAAGGCGGTGTTCTCTTTGCCGATAACGTCTTGTTCCGCGGCTACGTCGACGGCGGCGTAAAGTATACGCGCGGCGACAACGCGATCGTCAACAATTTAAGACGGTTTTTAAACGCCGTTATCTCAGACGATGACTTTTTCTGTTCGGTCTACGAGATAGGCGACGGAATTTTGATTGCACAAAAAAGATGATAAATACTGAACTTTTAGCCCCTGCCGGCAACTTTCAAAAACTTAAAACGGCAATTTACTTCGGCGCGGACGCCGTATACGTCGGAGGAAAGAATTTTTCGCTCCGTTCGTTTACGGATAACTTTTCGGACGAAGAACTTTCTCTTGCCGTTAAATATTGCCACGAAAGAGATAAAAAGCTTTACGTCACTGTCAATATTTACGCCAAAAATTCCGATTTCGACAAGCTTCCCGATTACTTCCGCTTTCTTGAAAGTATAGGCGTCGACGCGGTGATCGTGTCCGATCCCGGGGTGTTTTCCGTTGCAAGAAAGTCGGCTCCCGCTTTGTGCGTTCACGTTTCTACGCAAGCCAACACTTTAAACAAGTATTCGGCGAAGTTTTGGGCAGATCAAGGCGCGGGAAGAATTATTCTCGCAAGAGAACTTTCGCTTGACGAAATCGCCGAAATAAGAGATTTTTTACCGAAAACCGTCGAGCTCGAAGCCTTTTGCCACGGCGCTATGTGCATAGCTTACAGCGGAAGATGTCTTTTGTCGGATTATTTTTCGGGTAGAAGCTCCAACCGCGGCGAGTGCGTTCAGGCGTGCAGATGGAACTATTCGCTCCGCGAGAAAAAGTCCGACGGCGAGTGGTACGACGTAAGCCAGGACGAACGCGGCACTTACGTTTTAAACAGCAAAGATCTCAATATGATATCCGAGCTTGATAAAATGGCTCAAGCGGGCGTGTTTTCCTTCAAGATCGAAGGGCGTATGAAGAGCGAGTATTATCTCGCGACCGTCGTAAACGCGTACAGAAGAGCTTTCGACGCCTTGAAGGCGCGCGGCTCCGCGTATAAAGACGAAACCCTGTACGAAAAAGAACTATTAAATACCAACCACCGAGCTTTCACCAAGGCTTACGCTTTCGGAAACAACTCCGAAACGGTCAATTACGACGATTCGCAATCGGCAGGTGACAGAACTTTCGCCGCCGTAGTCCTTAATTACGATATAAAAACGCATACCGCCGAAATAGAGATGAGAAACAGGTTTGCCGAAGGCGAAGTTCTCGAAGTATTGACGCCTTACTCTTATCTCAACGCTTTAATTCCCGTTTCGGGGCTTAAAAACGAAGAAGGTCAGCCAGTTTCCGACGCCAAATTCGTTCAGCAAAAGCTGTATCTTAAAACGGACGTGGAGCTTCACGTGGGCGATATTTTAAGGAAAAACCGCCCTTAAAGCGAAATCCGTCGAATAATGTCGGAAACTTGAACATAAATACAATAAGGACGAATTTTTATGTTTGAGTTTTTGGCTTATATTATAGGGAAATGTATCTTCTTTTGTTCGGCGATCGCCGGAGATACTTTTCCCAAACCTTTAAGCAAAGACGAAGAGAAGAAGCTTCTCGACGCTTGCAGAAACGGCGACAAAGTTGCACGCGAAAAGCTTATATCGCATAACCTTCGACTTGTTGCTCACGTCGTCAAAAAGTATCAGGGATCTTACGAAAACGACGACCTGATATCCGTCGGCACGATAGGGCTCATCAAGGCGATAGACACCTTCAACGAAGACAAGGGCTCACAGCTTGCGACTTACACGGCAAGATGTATCGAAAACGAGATCCTGATGCTTTTGAGATCTTCAAAAAAGTACAGGAACACCGTTTCTTTATCGGACGTCGTAGGCGCCGATAAGGACGGAAACGAACTGACGCTTATAGATCTTCTCGCCGACGACGAAAACGTCTTACAGAAGGTCGAAAAGACTATTCAGAGCGGAAAATTCATGCGTTTTTTACGAGATAATCTGTCTGAAAGAGAATACCGTGTTCTCGTTTTAAGGTACGGTCTTAACGGCGGAGCGCCGCTTGCTCAACGCGAAGTCGCGTCGCTTATGAAAATATCACGTTCTTATATTTCAAGAATAGAGAAAAAATCCATCGACAAATTGAGAACGGTGATAAACGAAAACGATTTTTATTTTACTTGAAAAAAGTAATAATAAATATATATTTATACGAAAAGGAGAAAAATATGAGTTACGCTGATAAGGTTTTTATTGAAAACTGCACCGATATCATTGAAAACGGCGTCTGGGATACCGATAAGAACGTCCGTCCGCACTGGGAAGACGGCACGCCTGCGCATACCGTCAAGAAATTCTGTATCGTCAACAGATACGATCTGACCAAAGAATTTCCCATCCTTACGATAAGAAAGACCTTTTTCAAGTCTGCCGTAGACGAAATATTATGGATCTGGCAGAAAAAGTCAAACAACGTGCACGATCTCAACTCTCATATATGGGACAGCTGGGCTGACGAAAGCGGCTCGATAGGTAAAGCGTACGGCTACCAGCTCGGCGTAAAACACCACTATAAAGAAGGCGATTTTGATCAGGTCGACCGCGTTTTGTACGATCTCAAAAACAATCCGTCGTCAAGAAGAATATTGACGAATATCTACAATTTCGCCGACCTTCACGAGATGCACTTATACCCTTGCGCTTACTCTATGACCTTCAACGTGAGCGGCGATAAGCTCAACGGTATTTTAAACCAGCGTTCAAACGATATGGTCGTAGCTAACAACTGGAACGTCGTTCAGTATTCCGTTCTTCTTATGATGTTCGCGATGGTGAGCGGGCTTAAAGTCGGCGAACTCGTCCACGTAATTTCCGATGCGCATATCTACGACAGGCATATCCCCGCTTTAAAGACCATGTTCAACAACGAACAGTTCGAAGCGCCTAAACTTATAATCAAGCGCGACGTAAAAGACTTTTACGATTTCAAGGTCGAAGATTTCGAGCTCGTCGACTATAAATGCACTCCGCTTAAAGAAAAGCTGGAGGTCGCGATATAATGAAACTTATCGTTGCCGTCGATAAAAACTGGGGCATCGGCAAGAGAAACGGGTTGCTTTTCGAGCTTCCCGAAGACATGAAGTATTTTCGGGCGAAAACGCTTGAAAAAGTCGTTTGCATGGGCTATAACACCCTGCTCTCGTTCCCGGGCGGAAAACCGCTTAAAAACCGCGTGAATATAGTTCTTGCGCCCGCTGACAAAGAACCGGATGGCTGTATCGTCGTACACACGCTCGACGAGCTTTTCAAAACGCTTGAAAACTACGATGATAACGACGTTTTCGTTATCGGCGGCGCGATGTTTTACAGGACTATGTATCCTTACTGCGACGAAGCTTATATCACCAAGGTCGACGCCGACGGCGGCGCCGAAGTGTTCTTCGACGATCTCGATAAGCTTTCAAACTGGAGTTATACCGTCGTTGACGAATTGACTTCCGTAAACGGTTACAAACTTACTTTTACCGTTTACAAAAATTCCGCTCCGAAAAAATTCGGAACGGATCAAACGGTTTAGTGTTTAAATTCAATATCTGTTTTTACTTAAAGAAAAAAGGGCGACTTTTATTTAAAAGCCGCTCTGTTTTTTAAAAAGAAAAGGTCAACCAAAATACGTGGGTGACCTGAAGACCGCTTACGCTCTTTCAATGCTGTTGCTCTTAAGACAACGCGCACAAACGTATTGCTTGGTAACTACGCCGTCTTTAACGACTTTTACCTTCTGTACGTTAGCACTGTAAGAGCGTGGTGTTTTACGGTTGGAGTGGCTGACGAGATTTCCGCTCAATTTACCCTTTCCGCATACGCTGCAAACTCTTGACATATTAAACACCTCCACGCATTTTTTAGAATTCAGCTTATCTAATATAACATTATATTGAAAAAAACGCAAGCTATTTTAAAGGATTTTTTTTATTTTATGCTATTTTTTTTAAAAAACTTCTCTCTTTGGCGGCAAAAAGCCAAATCAAAGTTGAAAATTGTTGCAAAATATATCGTCTTGTAGTAAAATAAATAAAAAAAGGAGAGCAGATCGTATGTCGGTAAATACCAACAACATTTACGGTAGTATTTCAATATCGGATGAAACTATAGCGAAAGTCGCTTCTCAGATATCTTTGGATTGTTACGGCATCGTTGAAATGTTCAGTCGTGACGTCAAGGATCTTAACGATTTGCTCGTTCCGAAAAACGCCTTCAGCAAAGGGGTAAGAGTCGTTTCCAACGGTGACGTGATCAATCTCGATTTGTACGTCGTCGTTAAATTCGGCGTTTCTCTTGCCGCCGTTGCGGAAACACTCAAAAATACTGTTAAATATAACGTTGAAAAGTTTACGGGTATGATAGTAGACCGCGTGAACGTCAACGTAAAGGGCGTTAAACTATAAATAATTACGGGAGTAAATAATGTCTAAGAGTATAAACGGCGCCATG
>CACXHH010000159.1 GCA_902767455.1 uncultured Eubacteriales bacterium | reverse complement strand
GCACATACCTTCGGAATATACCGATTACGACGTGCAGATTACGGCTATCGAACTTCCCGACACGCATATCAACGTCGGCGACGCCGTAAGGATAGGCGTTAAGATAAACGCCAACGAAAAGTTTTCGGGCGAGCTGACGCTTACCGACTTCAACGGACTTACTACCGAAACGGTAAACGCTGCCGTCAACGTCAATAAGGGCGAACAGACGGTGTTTATCGACCACGCTTTTACTTCGGGCGGGCTTCACGAACTTCATTGTAACGTCACGCTCGACGGGGTAAAGGAAACGGTGATACAGAACAACGACTACTACGCTTACGAGTATCTTGCCGTATACAACAAAGTTCTCGTCTACGAGAGCGAACTCGGTCAGTCGACGGCGCTTGAAAGCATACTCACCGAAGACGAAGCTTTCGACGTTACCGTCGTGAATATTCTCGACGAAGATATCCCGACCACGCTCGAAGAACTTCTCAGATACGACCAAATAATAATGAATAACGTTTCGTTTTCGGATATTTCCGGACACGAAGACCTTGAAGAAAATATCTACGCTTTCGTAAGAGATTACGGCGGCGGGTTGTTTACCGTCGGCGGAAACGATTCTGTCGGAGAAGCCCACGCTTACAACCGTAAGGATATGATCTACAGCAACTACTATCGTCAGCTTTTGCCGATAGAAGCCATCAAATACACGCCGCCCGTCGCGGTAATGATACTTATCGACCGTTCGGGCTCGATGGGACAAGACATTGAAGGCTCTAACTTCTGGTATGCAAAGGCTGGCGCCGCTTCGTGCGTGAACGCGCTCACCGAACGCGACTATATCGGCGCGATGACCTTTGACGACGCCTTCCAGATGGTGCTTCCCTTAACGCCGAGAACGCAGGAAACGAAGATATTTTCTTCGATAGATAAGCTTACTGCGGGCGGTACCGCAACGGTATTCCCCGGCGCCATCGAAAAGGCGGGTATGGAGCTTCGCGATCTCAAAAACGTTGACAAACGACACATAATCATCGTTACCGACGGCGGCGTTACCGAAGACCAACGCCCCGACTACGAAAGCCTTATCGATAACTTCTATAAGACCGACGGAATAACCTTTTCCACCGTCCTTATCGGCGGCGACAAGGACGCGATAGAGAGAATGACTTACGCGTCCGAAACGCTCGGGCACGGCAAACTCTACAACATCAGCGACAATTCGACGCTTATGCGCATCATGCGTGAAGACCTGAACGCCCCCGAGATAGAAGAACTTTCTTTGGAGCCTTTCCACCCCGTTATAACCGATATTCTTTCGCCCGTAGTAAAGGGCGTTGAAACGGTCGATCTTGAAGGCGCCAAAAACTCTATGACGATGGAACTTCAAGGTTTTTACGGCGTAAGGGCGAGAAACTCGGCGTCTACCGTGATCACGGGGCCTTACGGCGTTCCGCTCTACTCTTACTGGAAGTTCGGCAACGGTTCGGTCGGAAGCTTTATGAGCGATCTGAACGGCAACTGGTCGTCAGAACTTCTCGTTGACGAATCGGGGAAGACGCTCGTCAAAAATATTCTCAACGGGCTTATGCCTTTGAGCAGTATACGCGAAGAAGAAGTTTCCGCGCGGCTTACCGAAGGCAACTATTCAAACCACGTAAGCGTTTTCACGCCGCTTGAAGAGGGCGAACGCTACGGCGGCTCCGTAACCGATATGAGCGGAAACACCGTTTCGCTTTCGCAGTTGCCGACCGACGGCGAAAACGCCGAAAGCGCCGATAATATAAATCCCGCGGTCTACGCTACGGTTCCGTTCTCCGAAGCCAACGCCTACTCGCGCGCGGAATTCGTCGTGAAGGAAGGCGGCGTATATACCGTCAAGGTCGATAAGCTCGATTCCGACGGAAAGATATTGCAGACGATAACGCTTTACAAAGCTTTCTCGTATTCGCAGGAGTTCGACGTTTACGGATTTTCCGATCCCGCGGCGATAACCGAAAAGCTCAATAACTTTGCGACGATAGGCAAAGGCTCCGTTATAGCCGATCTCGACGATCCGCACGAAGTTTTCGACGGGTTCGAGTTATACGTCGACAGAGTTTTCGATCCAAGACTTTTGTTTATCATAATAATCATCGTCGCGTTCCTGCTCGATATTATCGTGCGCAAGTTCAAATTCAAGTGGCCGCACGAGATAATAATCGAAAGGAACAAGAAGAAAAACGAAAAGAAAGTTCGGTAAAAACGCCGACACGGCGCGTAAAAAAGCGGCAATCGGTCGCAAAACGCGCGAAAAACCTTTCGGAGGTGTTACAATGAAAAAAAGATCTGCCTTATCGGCGTTGATCGTTTTAACGATATTGAGTTTAGCCGCGCTCGTTTTTACGGGGTGCAGCGGCGGGCTTTTGAACACGCCGCAAAACGTCGGGATAGACGTTGAAACTTTCAAGCTCTCTTGGTCGCCCGTCGAAGGCGCGAGAAGCTACGAAGTCGAAATTTCGACGGACGAAGGCGAGCCCGTAATAAAGGAAGAACGCAAGACGAGCCACTCGCTCGAAGATCTTTCCATGGGCGACTACGGCGTAAGGGTGAGAGCCGTCAACGCCGTTACGGGCGCAAATTCGGAGTGGTCGCAAAAGCTGTTCTACCATAAAGATTACGAAACGGGTTGCATTTACACGCTCATAAACAACGATACAGAGTACGAAGTTACCAAGGCGGGGCGCGGCGAAGCGACCAAGGGCGAAGTTATCCTCGAAGACTATTATAAGGGTTTGCCCGTAACGACTATCGCGGCGGGTGCGTTCAGGGGTAAATCGGGCGCCGTTTCGGGCGTTACCAAGATAAAAGTGGGCGAGAACGTGACGTATATAGGCGACGGCGCCTTCAACGGCTGTACCGTTCTTACCGAAGTTGATATGCCGAGCGGCGTTACCTATCTCGGCTCGGGCGCGTTCAACAGATGCCTTGCGCTCGAAAGTATCGCTATCCCGAAAAACGTAACCGAAATAAGCGACTCGCTGTTCATCAACTGCAACGCGCTCAAAAACATAACCATCGACGGCGAAATCACGAGAATAGGCGCTTCGGCTTTTTACAGGTGCGACTCGCTCACCGAATTCGTTATTCCCGACAGCGTCGTGGAAATAGGCGAAGCGGCGTTTTCGGCGACGGGGCTTAAAAAGGTGACGATAGGAAGCGGGCTCAAATGGCTTTCCGAAAGACTTTTCGAGAAATGCGAAGCGCTTTCGGAAATAGTCTTTTCGGACGCGGGCAATCTCGAAACGATAAAAAATCACGCCTTTTCGGAGTGCGACGCGCTCACAAGCTTAACGCTTCCGCAGGGCTTGAAAAGCGTGGAATACGCTTGCTTTTTTAACGACGATTCGTTGGAAAGCGTAGAGCTTCCCGACAGCGTTAATCACGTTGGTAACGGCGCGTTCACGGGTTCCAAACTGTACAAAGACCAGATAGACGCTGACCGGACTTACGTTTACGCCGACGACTGGCTGATATACGTTACTCCCGAAGTCAAAAACTCTATCGAAAAGATAAACAACGAAACGGGGCTTAAAGACGAAGTCGTCGGTATTGCCGACTCGGTTTTCAAACAAGCCGAAAATTTAAAACAGGTGGTTTTCCCCGCAAATCTCAAATATATCGGTCAGAGCGCCTTTGCGGAATGCTCCGTTCTATGGAAGGTCGATACTGCCAACGTCGTCGAAATAGACGAATACGCCTTCAACGACTGCGTTCGGCTTTCCAACCCGATACTCGGCACTAAGCTTAAAAAGATAGGCAGTTACGCGTTTATGGGCTGTAAGGATCTTCAAAACACGGGTACATCCAACTCGCTTATTCCCGACTCGGTCGAAAGCATAGGAACTTACGCCTTTTACGACACAAAACTGTGGACCGAGCCCGACGAATACGGCGTCGTTTACGCGGGCAACTGGGTAGTCGGCTTCAACTACGATCGCGCTCAAAAAAGAGCCGATATCGAGCTTAAAGACGGCGTTCGCGGTATCGCCAACTACGCCTTCTACAAGAACGAAGTTATCGCGAGCGTTTCCAAACTCAACAACGCGAGATACGTCGGCAGGGGCGCGTTCTACGGCTGTACCGCGCTTCAGGTCGCGGCGCTCAACAGAAATTTAAGAAAACTCGAAGACTACACCTTTTATAAGTGCGAAAGCCTTTTCAGGGTGACGCTTCCCTTCTTTCTCGAAGAGATAGGCACTTCGGCTTTTTACAAGTGTCACACTCTGACGAGAATGGACTTATCTGCAAGCAGAGTCAGAAAGATAGGCGATTACGCCTTCTACGAATGTTACAACTTAAACGAGTTCGATTTCGGAACTCAACTCGAAACGATAGGCGATTTTGCCTTCTATTACGACTATAATCTTACGGCTGACGCCGAAGGCGTGCTTGCTCTTCCCGACACTCTCGTCGAGATAGGCGGCAGGGCGTTCGGAAACAACGCGGCGATAAAAGAGATAAACTTCGGGAATTCCCTGAATAATATAGGCGATTACGCCTTCGCCGGGTGCAACGGAATAGAAAAGCTGGCTTTCCCAGACAGTCTTGAAACTCTCGGCTCCAACGCGTTTTACTACTGTACGGCGTTAAAGGAGATAGAGTTCGGCGGCGGCGTAAAGAATATCGGCAGATACGCCTTCTTCAACGCGGGCGGACTTACCGCGCTCCGCATCCCCGAAAACGTGACTTCGATAGGCGATTACGCCTTCAAGGGTACGACGGGGCTCAAACAGATACTTATTCCTTCCACCGTGACGGATATAGGCGACCACGCTTTCTACGGCGCTACCGCCGCCACGATATACACCGACGCCAAAAACTATCTCGGCGGGTGGAGCGACAAGATGAACACGTCTTTCCGCCCGATCGTCTGGGGCGTTACGCTTTCGGAAGATAACGGATACGTAGTATCTTTGACGGTCACCGAAACGACTTTTTCCAACGTCAACGCCAAGGGCGGGTTTACCGCTCCCGAAAGAGAAGGTTACGACTTCAAAGGCTGGGCTGAAAGCGATTCGGCGACGACCGCAAAATATACGGCGAGCGAAATAACTTCCGTTCCCGTCGGCGCTACCGTTTACGCCGTTTGGGAAAAGAAAAACTGACTATCGCTCAAAGCGATACGAAAACGGTTTTTTGCACAGTATATTATTATAATTGAAAACGAAGAACGTTTCGTCGGGCTGTAAAGCCTGCTCGAGAGAAAAACTATCGTAAAAATCCGTAAGGAGAATCAATATGAAAAAATCAATGAAGATAATCTTGGCTTCAATAATCGCCGTGGTCGCAGTTGCCGCGGCGGTCGTGGTGATCGTTATCGTCGGCGCCAAGCCCCAAAAGGCGAACTTCACGCTCGAAGTCGACGGCGGCAGCGTAGCCGAAACGAATATCACGGCTGAAGTCGGAAAAGAATACGTTCTTCCCACCCCCACTAAAACAGACTACGTTTTCGAAGGGTGGTACGACAACCCCGCCTTTACCGGCTCGCCCGTGACGACCGTTTCCGTTACCGACGTACAGGATAAAACGTTCTACGCTCGCTGGACGGCGCTCTATCACGTTACGCTCAACGCCGACGGCGGCTCGATTTCAACGACTGACGTTACCGTAAAAGCGGGTGCAAACGTGTATAACGCCGTGGCGGAATACGTACCCGAAAAGTCGGGCGCGCAGTTCGGCGCCTGGTATCTCGGAGATACGGAACTTGCAAAAAACTACGTCGCAAGCGAAAATATCACGCTCAAAGCAAGATATAAAACGGCTTACAGGCTGGAAGTTTACGAGCAGACGAAAACTCTCGACGGATACGAACTCAGCGACACCGACAGCGAAACGCTTTACGCGTACGCGGGCGAAACGGTACGCGCCGAAAAGGAAATGGACGGATTCCGCGCCGTTGCGAACGAGAACAACGTTCTCTCGATAACCGTCGGCGAAGGCGATAACACGCTCAGGGTGTATTTCGACAGGCTCACCTTCAACGTAAACTATTACGCCAACTATCCGAACGGCTCCACCGACGTTCTGAGCGTTACCGCGCTCTACGGCGAAGAACTCACCGTTCCTTCTTCGTGCTTCACGCTCGAAGGGTATTATCTCCAAGGCTGGGCCGCGAGCGCGGACGGCGCCGTTATCTATAAGACCGACTATATCGAAAGCCTTCTCTTCAACAAAGACGAAAGCGACGCTACCGTTGCCGACAGCTTTATTCCCACCCGCAACACTTCGCTGTACGCAAAGTGGAAACGCGGCCACGTCAATATGCTCGGCGGCGACGATTATATCTATCTTCCCGATGAAAACGGAAACGTCGTCTACCTTTCCCGCGGGGACGTTTTCTTCAAAGGCGACTACTACAAGAAGGATAAAACGTTCTCCTTCCTTGCCGACGGCGAAGAAATTCTCCACGGCAGAATTCTTACCGACGATACGTTCATTTACGGCGGCACCGTCGCGGGTGACAGGGCGACTTTCTATTCTCCCGAAACGGGGCTTAATAAGAACGTTACCATAACTTTCGGCGAGTACGACGACTTAACTTACACAGTCAAGGGCGCCGATAATTCGCTCGACGAATCGGAAGGCAACTACTATATGGACGATAACGGCGTTTACGAAGTTACCTTCACGAGCGGCTCGAAAAATGGCGAAAAGCTTTATTTCCGCCGCGGCTCCGTATACGACGAAGACGTCTTAACGCAAGTATTCCGCCCGCGTAACGAAGAAGAATACGCGCTCGGCTCGCTCGTGTCTTTCGGCGTGCAAGCAAGCGTCGTCTACGAAAACGGCGCCTCGTCCGTTTCCTTCGACGGTTTCGGCAACGCCGCTTACACGGCTAACGGCTCTACGACGAATTACTATTACGATTACGATAAGAATACGGGCGTATTCACGCTGACGGCTTCGGGCGGCTCGGTATTCCTTTCTGCTAAACTCTACCAAAACGGAAGCACGAAAGGCTATTTCGGCTATAACTCGGAACTCGACCACGTTTACGAAGACGGCGGCAAGAAGCTCACGCTCGACGGTACCGTGTTTATGACTTACGAGGACGGCGGCGTCAAGACCGAAGGTTTTTACACGGCTAACGCTTCGATGTTCGGCGGGCATATCGTGACCGTAGTAAATGGCAACGAAACCCGGAAATTTCTCGTTAAAAGCGACGATTCTTCGTCTACGGGCGAAGTCGGAACGGGCGACGCGCTCGAAGAGAACGCGACGACCTATTCCTTCACCGAAAAGGGCGCGGCGTATAACGAATACATTTACAGGGGCGAAAACAGCTTCTATTACTATCCGTTCATCGTAACGGGCGACACGAACGACGACACCGTTCTCGTTTACGGCATTGTTCTCGGCGCGGTACCTATCGAATTCGTACTCGTTGCCGAAGGTACGAGCGTTTACGACTCTTCGACTTCCCGTTACACTTATAAAAAAAAAAAAAAATATCCGT
>CACXHH010000158.1 GCA_902767455.1 uncultured Eubacteriales bacterium | reverse complement strand
CCCGAAGGCACGAGAAACAAGACGAGCGAAGAACTTCTTCCGTTTAAAAACGGCGTGGGTATGATAGCCGTCAAAGCCAAAGTCAACGTTATACCGATATATATTTATAAAAAGGCGAAGATCTTCCGTAAAAACTACGTTTTCGTCGGAGAAAAGTTCTCTCTCGAAGAGTTTTACGGGATAAGAGATAAATCGGTCAACGATCTTTCGACCGAGAAGATAAGAGAAAAGCTGTTGCTGACCAAAGCTCAGCTCAACGATTATCTTGTTGAAAATAAAAAAATCAAGGAAAAAACAAATTGATTATTCAGGGAAAATACAACGGATTTTGTTCGGGTGTAAAGCGCGCGGTCGATACGGCAAAAATGCTCGGCGGCGAAGGCGTTTATACGCTCGGCGAACTGATTCATAACGAACGGGTGATAAAGGAAATAGAAAGCCTTGGCGTGAAAAAGGTCGAAAGCGTTGACGAAGTTCCCGACGGCGCCAAACTCATTATTCGATCTCACGGCGTCGGCAGAGCCGTTTACGACAAACTATCCGCAAGAAATATCGAAGTAATCGACTGCACTTGTCCTTTCGTCAAGAAGATTCACTCTATCGTCGAAAAGTATTCGTCCGACGGCTATACCATCGTTATCGTAGGCGAAAAATCTCATCCCGAGGTCATAGGGATAGCAGGTTGGTGCGATGGCGAAGTCGTCGTGTGCGACTCTTATCCGCCCGAAATCGACTTAAAAACACTCGAAAAAGTCTGTATAGTTGCCCAAACGACATGTTCCGTAGAAAAATTTGACGATTTTTTAAAGAATTTTCAAAAAAATTATCAAAAAAATATTGCTATTTTTAAAACAATTTGTTATACTACAATAGAACGTCAACGTGAAGCGGATGATTTATCGAAAATCTGTGACGCGATGGTGGTTATCGGAGGCGAAAAGTCGAGCAACACAAAAAAGTTGTATGAGCTTTGCCGAAAAAATTGCCCTAACGTTTTTATGGTTTCTTCGGCGCAAACGTTCAATCGGTCGGAATTCAAAAATTATAAAAAGATAGGAATTATTTCGGGTGCTTCGACCCCGCCCGAACAATTAATGGAGGTTTTTTCTAATATGGAAGAAGTTACTGAAGTCAAAACTTTAAACGAAATGGAAGAGGCAGTTGCTAAAATGGATAGCCCTTCACAAAAATTTAGAAAGGGGCAAAGAATAAAAGCAACGATTTCTTCTGCGACTGACGAAGGTTTGGCTCTGTATATCAACGGAACTAAAAAAGAAATTCTCCTCCCTAAAGAAGAACTTTGCACCGAAACTTACAATAAAGCCGACTACAGTTCCAAAATAGGCGATGAGATCGAAGTTATGATTACTGATCTCAACCCCGTCATGCTTTCCGAAAAGGCTATCACCAGGCTTTTGGAAGAAGAAAAGGAAATCGAAGAGATCAAGAACGGTAAGATCTTCGAAGTAGTAGTCGACGGCACCAACAAAGGCGGCCTTACCGCTAAATTCGGTTCCTACGGCGTATTTATTCCTTCTTCTCAGATAAGAATTGGTTTCGTTAAAGATCTCGACAAATACGTCGGTAAGACTTTAAGACTTAAAGCCGAAAAGATCGAATCTCAGGAAAGAAGAAAACAGATCGTTGCTTCTCAAAGAGTTATTCTCGAAGCCGAAAGAGCAGAAAAAGAAGCTCTTAAAAAGGAAAAGGAAGAAGCTTTCTTCAATAACGTTCATATCGACGATATCGTTACCGGTAAAGTCGTTCGTTTCGCTTCCTTTGGCGCTTTCGTAGAAGTTGACGGGTTTGACTGTCTTGCTCACATCACCGATCTCGTATGGACGGGTATCAAAGCTCCCGCCGAAGTATTTGAAATCGGCAAAGAGTATCAGTTCAAAGTCCTCAAGATCGACTACGACAATAAGAAAGTTTCCATCGGCTATAAACAGCTTCAACCCCGTCCTTGGGAAAACGTTCCCGGCAAATACAATGTCGGCGACGTAGTTGAAGGCAAAGTCGTAAGAATAGTCGAATTCGGCGTATTCGTAGAACTCGAACCGGGTGTTGACGGGCTCGTCCACATCTCGCAGATCTCTCACGAATGGCTTGAAAAACCGACCGAAAGCCTTAAAGTCGGTCAGATGGTCGAAGCTAAGATCATCGCTATCGATTACGACAGAGAAAAGATCACTCTCTCCATCAAAGCTACCCAGCCCGCTCCCGAAGCTCCCGCTAAACCGAGAAGAGAAAAACAGGAAACTGAAGAAGGCGCTGAAGGCGAAGAAAAACCGAGAAGAAAACCCCGTCGTGAAAAACCTGCTTACGACGACGGCGAAATTCACGAATGGAAAGAATCCGATTTCGGCGGCGCTTCTATTGCCGAACTCATCAACAAGAACAACTAATCATATTTATAATATCCGCTCCGATTATCGGGGCGGTTTTGTTTTGCTTTTTAATATTTTTCTGCATAATGAATAAATATACAAATATAACATAGAATATTCAAAAATATAATAAATTTTTTAGTATTTTTGAGAAAATATTCAAAAACGTTTGACAAATAAATTTGTATGCGCTATAATTCTATGCGTAATAAAAAACAAGTCGGCGAAAGATAACGCCGAAAAGGAAAAATTATGAAAAAATTATTCAGCGTACTGTTAGTACTCACTTGCGTAGCTTCCGTCGCGGTCATGGCGGTAGGTTGCGCTAAAAACACCAAAAAGTATAAAGCCGTAGAACTCGTCGGCGTCGAAGCTGAATCTTACGGTTACGCCGTCAAGAAAGGCGAAAACGCGAACGTCATCGAAGCCTGCAACGAAGTAATCAACGCGGAAGACTTCTCCGCTAAAGCCGACGAACTCGTTAAATATTATACCGCCGTTTACGGTGGCGAATCTCCTACGGCTTTATCTTTCGAGCTTCCCGATCTTTCCGACAATACCGCAGGCACTTTGACCGTAGGTACTGAAGCGGGCTTTGCGCCGTTTGAATTCGTTGACAATAAGTACGGTTATCAGGGCTTTGCGGGGCTTGATATAGCCGTTATGATGATGGTTGCCGAAAAACTCAACTACACGCTTACGATAAGCGACATGAACTTCGATTCGCTTCCCGCGGCTCTTGCTTCCGGCTCTATCGATATTATAGCAGCAGGCTTCACCAACAACGAAGAGCGCGCCGAAACGATGGATTTCTCGGCAAATTACTTTACTTCCACTCAGTATATCGTCTGCCTTGACAGCGCGGAATATACCGACCTTGAAAGCCTTAAAGATCTCACGATAGCCGTTCAGATGGGCACCACGGGCGACTTCCTTATTTCCGACGAAATAGATTTAGATCATCTCGGCTCCGCCGAAGTCAAGCAGTATAAATCGATAACTCTCGCTATGCAGGACCTTAAAAAAGGCACCGTTGACTGTATCGTTATCGATGAGCTCCCCGCCAAATCGTTGATCGGCTGATAAGGCGTAAAATCGTTAATTTAACAATAATATTTTAAATTCTTATATGCGGAAGGGCGTAATCTGCTCTTCCGCTTAACGCGTAAAAATATGTTTTTTCAGGAAATAGCAGACTGGTTTTCAAATCAATTCAATAAAACGCTTATCGTTCAGGACAGATACACCTTTTATCTCGAAGGTTTGGGCAACACGTTGCTCATTTCTCTCGGCGCGGTCGTAATAGGTATTCTGCTCGGAATACTTTTCGCAACTATAAACTACACGAATAAAAAGTGCGGTTACTTCAAGATAACGTCGAAGATCGTAAAGTTTATAATTTTTATCGTAAGGGGCACGCCAGTCGTTTTGCAACTTATGATAATGTACTTCGTTATCCTTGCGTTCGTTGCCGACGGTATTCTCGTTTCGGTTATCACGTTCGGTATAAACAGCGGCGCTTACGTTGCCGAGATTTTCCGCGGCAGCCTCGAATCGGTCGACGACGGACAATACGAAGCGGGAAGAGCTTTGGGGCTCAATATGTTCAAGACGATGATAACTATCGTTATTCCTCAGGCGTTCAAGGCGTGTATACCCGCTTTATTCAACGAATTTATCGCGCTCGTCAAAGAAACTTCGGTTGCAGGGTACATAGCTATAAAAGACGTAACGTACGCCGCGTACAGAGTTCAGTCGAGAACGGTAGACGCGTTTTTCCCGCTGATAGTTTCGGCGGTCATATATCTCGCGCTCGTCGGGCTTTTGACGATGGCTTTAAGATTTATAGAAAGGAGACTTGCAAAAAGTGACAGACAAAACAAAGTTCTTAAAAGAAAATCACACTGAAAGCAACGATCTTATATTCGTAAATAATCTATATAAAAATTTCGGCGATAACCACGTTTTAAAGGGAGTTTCGTGCCACATTAAAAAGGGCGAAAAAGTCGTTATTTTAGGGCCTTCAGGCGGCGGGAAAAGCACTTTTTTGCGTTGTATGAATCTTTTAGAAACGCCGACCTACGGTGAGATTTGGTTTGAAGGGAAGCTTTTGACGCCTATCGATCCCTATCTTCATTTCGACGTTATAAGGACATCGAATACTTATAAAAAAGCTTTTGCCGAAACAAAAGACAAAAACCCGTCTTTAAGCGACGACGAGATAGACGCGTCAGTTATTTCGGATATAAAAGAAAACGACCTTTTAAAAAGCTTTGAAGGAGTTGAGTACGCAAAGCTTACGCATACGCTTCATAAAGAGAATTTTCAGAACGTAAATCTTACCCGTCAGAAAATAGGCATGGTCTTTCAGCACTTCAACCTGTTCAATAATATGACGGTCATGCAAAATCTTACGCTCGCGCCCGTCAGATTAAAGCTCAAAACGAAAGAACAAGCCGAACAAAACGCTTTAAGGCTGTTAAAACGTATCGGGCTTGAAGATAAGGCGAACGCCTATCCTTCGACGCTTTCAGGCGGTCAGAAACAGCGTATAGCGATAATCAGGGCGCTTGCCATGGAACCTGACGTTATTTTGTTTGACGAACCCACGAGCGCGCTCGATCCCGAAATGGTAGGCGAAGTTCTCGCTCTGATGAAGGAACTTGCCGACGAAGGGTATACGATGGTGGTCGTAACGCACGAGATGGGGTTTGCAAAAGAAGTCGCTTCGAGAGTTTTGTTTATCGACGAAGGTATAATCAAGGAAGAAAACGAGCCGAAAGAGTTTTTCGATAACCCGAAAGATCCAAGACTTAAAGACTTTTTATCGAAGGTACTTATTTGAATAAAAAAAGGCGGGAAGTAAAACGACCGAAAAGTCGTTTCTTCCTGCCTTCGCTTATAAAAAGCAGTAAGCGAAGATATTAAAGACGAATTTTTAATTGATTTTTTCTTTTGAATCGAAATATTTTAAATCGTCATCAACGTTTTCGCTTACGAAAAAGAGTATGCCTCAAATAAAAGGTTTTATCCGTAATTTTATCATTTTTTCATAATTTCCGATATTTTTTGAATTTTGAAATTTTTTTGGAAAAATTTTTGAAAAATCAAAAAAAATCACTTGACAATTTCCGTAATATATTATATTATATTTGAGCATTGACCTTGTGATTGCGTTAAGGTCTTCCAACGGGGTGTAGCGCAGTTGGTAGCGCACGTGGTTTGGGACCATGGGGTCGGGAGTTCGAGTCTCTTCACCCCGACCAATGCTTTTTAATATAAGGGCCTTTAGCTCAGCGGTTAGAGCAACCGGCTCATAACCGGTCGGTCCGCGGTTCGAATCCGTGAAGGCCCACCATCAACTTAATAATTTGGCCTGGTAGTTCAGTTGGTTAGAACGCTAGCCTGTCACGCTAGAGGTCGAGGGTTCAAATCCCTCTGTCATCGTAGTAAAATTTTATTAAGATGAGGGTAAAACCTCATCTTTTTTATAATGTT
>CACXHH010000157.1 GCA_902767455.1 uncultured Eubacteriales bacterium | reverse complement strand
TTTCGCATCCGATGCGACGGGCTTATAATTTAAGTCGTTCTGCTTTTGCGTTATACGTAAAAGCTTTTTTATTTGCCGTTTGGAGCTTCCGCCGCGCAATAAGGAGATAATATGAAAAACTTTTTTATGAGCTCGTATCTTTGGAAAAAACGCCCCGCTTACGTCGTCGCTATCCTTGCGATGCTTATGGCGCTATCCGTTATAATAAACGTAGTCGAAGCGTTTAAATTTGCCGACCTTCAATTTTCGTTTACCATTGCCGTCATGGCGCTTATAGGCTTCGCCGCGGGGCCGGTGGCGGGCTTTGCCGTAGGGTTTTTCGGCGATCTTATCGGCTTTTTCATAAACTCCGGCGGGTACGCTTACTACCCGTGGGTAGGAATATCCACCGGGCTTTTCGCGTTCGTGGCGGGGCTTCTCGCGATGAAAAAATCGGGCAAAACTTACGTCGCGTATATCAAGTTAGGCGTTTACTCGCTCGTGACGTTCGTTCTCTGTACCGTGCTTATAAACTCGCTGTTTTATTACCTTGCCTTTTATAAAGGCACGCTCGGCTTTTTCGATTACGTGATAATGCGCGTGTTTTTAAAACTTCAATTCGTAAACAGCCTTGTCAATTACGCGCTCGTGTTTATCGGTTACGCCGTGCTTCGCGTCGTAAAGCCGCTCTCGTTTCTGTTCGAGTGACGGATATTTTCGCATCGATAAAGTAATTCATCATAAAACCCCGCGGACTTAAAAAAGACCGCGGGGTTTTGCGTTATTATACGCGAAGCGACGAAAGGCGCGCGTTAAATCTTTCTTTCGGCTTTTTGCGTTGTGCGGGGTTTGAAAGTTTCGGAAAATAACGTTTTCAGATCGAGCACGCCGAAGACTATTAACAGCACGGCGTTGAAAACGGTTGTCGCGGCGCCTACGCCGAGAACGATAGCTATGTCTGAAAGGTCGTTTATCAAGCCTTTCAAAAGCAAGCCGAAAACGCTCGAAGCGGCTACCGATATGAGAGAAAACGTCGTATTTTTCAAGTATCCGTCTATCTTTCCGACAGTCCGTTTCAGGGCGATAACGTTTAATATCGACGTTATGAAAAAGCTTAAAAAGTTTGCAAGGATAAGCGAATACACGCCCAAAAAATTTGGCGTTAAAAACACGACGGCAAGCATCACGGCGGCGCCGACGACGTAATTTAAAAGAGTAAGCCGCTCTTTTCCGAGCGAGTTGATAAGGCTGTTGGTTATCATCGAAACGCTCATCGGGAGCATCGTTATCGCCGAAACGGCGAGATAAACGCCCGCTTCGCCGTCGTCGTAGACGAAGCTTCCTATTTCTTTGCCGCAGGCGACGAACACGGGTATTATCGCAACGGAAATGAGCGTGCAGGCGTCGAGCGACTTTTTGACGGTGTTTTTAAGTTCCGCCGATCTCTTTTCGTAAAAGCTTTGCGATATTTCGGGTACGAGTACGAGCGCCACGGAACCGATTATCGTAGACGGTATAAACAGCATCGGGAAAGCCATGCCCGAAAGCTTTCCGAACTGCGCGAGCGCTTCGGAAGTTTCCATTCCGCTTTTTACGAGAAGCGACGGAACGAAAACCGCAACGAGCATTCCTACCGCCGAAGTAAGCGTTCGCGTGGCAGTGATGGGCGACGACGATATGATCAGCGGTTTGAGCATGGGCAGCGGGTTTTCGAGCTTTCCGTTTTCGACGGTGAATATCACGCTCGAAACGACGAACGAAACAATATAGCTTATGAGTACCGCCGTACCGGCGCGCTTGGCGCCTGTGAACGGATCGCTCGTAAAAGATACGAGCACGACGCCAGCCACTGCCATAACTATCTCTTCGACAAGTTCTATTACCGAATACCTTAAATACCTTCTGTTACCCCAAAAATAACCGCGTATGACCGCGTAAACGCTCGTTATCGTTATCCCCGGCGCCATGACGAGAAAGATGTCGTAACAGCGCGCGTCGGTAAAGATAAAGGAGAGTTTATCCCTGAAAAAGTACGTCGCGAGCGTTATCGGAAGGCTCACGACGACGCAGGTAAGTATTCCCGCCGAAACTACTTCCTTTTCGCCTTTCGGGTTTTTGGCGGCGCGTTGCTTTAAAATAAGCCGTGAAACGGTGACGGGTATACCGCTCGCCGTTACCGTGATTATCACGCCGACGACCGACAGCGCTATCTGGTAAAGCGCAAGTCCTTCCGCGCCGATAGACCGCGAAAGATAGACTCTGTATAAAAAACCGACGAATCTTTCCGTCGCGCCTAATATAGTGACGAGCGCGACGGCACCGAAAATCTTTTTAATATTCCACCTGCCGCTCCGTAGCCTTTTTAAGAATACGAATAATTTGTTTTACGGTTTAATATATTCATACTATGAACGAGTTATTATTGATTTCGAGCCGCCTTGACGAATTTTTGTACGCCGTCGAAGAAGGCGAAACTCTCGTTGCCGTGGCGTATAAGTTTTCAGTGCCCGTCGAAAAACTTATAAAAGACAACGATCTTAAGGAAGAAGTCGTCGCAGGGCAAACGCTTCTTATCGGGAAGCCGTAAATCGTAACCGCTTGCCGCACTTTTTTACGGCGAAAACGCTATTTTTATTTTTAAGAACTTCCGCTTTCGGCTTTTGAAAGGTCGAGTGCGGGAGTTTTTTCATTATGCGCTCAAATTTTTTTGCAAAAACCGTTGACAAATTTTATTTCGATAAATATAATAATAGATAGACGAATATCTGTCGATATAAATCGTAATAAATATTATTTACATTTCGATATTTATAGTATTTATCATAAAATCTATTTCTATAAATATCAAATTAAATATGCGAGCTGAAGAATTGTTCAAGGCTTTTGCCGACGAATCGCGCGTGAAGATAGTATTGTCGCTGTCGAGCGGGCCGAAGTTCGTCGAACAACTGTCTGAAGAATTGAATATCGGCGTGTCAACGGTGAGTTTTCACTTGAAGAAGTTGCTTTCCGCCGGCGTGGTGACTACGAAAAAGGAGCAGTATTATCAGGTTTATTCGCTTAACGGCGACCTGATGAGAAGGACCTTCTTCGACGTTTTGTCGTGCGAAAATACGCCTGCCGTTCCCGCGGAAAACGACGCGTTCGCGAGAAAAGTCGTCGAAGAGTGTTTCGTCAACGGCAGAGTTGAAAAACTTCCCGTTCAGATAAAGAAGCGTATGATAATCTATCGCGAAACTCTTAAAAACTTCAAGGACGGCGAGTGGTATTCGCAAGGAGAAGCGAGCGTTATTATTGCCGATACGATAGATGATTTCATCACCGCAAAGCGAGAAATGGCTGAATTGAAGCTCATAGAAGAAGCCGACGGAAGGATACGCAAAGTATCGTTCTTGACCTAAAATTCGTTAAAAATTATAATTCATATAGCCGCAAAAAAGAAAAGCGGCGCCCGACGAAGCGGCAAAGCGTTTTTAAAGCAGAAGGCGCGTCGGGAAAGGAGAGTGTATGGCACCTAAAAAATATACTTCGGAGAACATAAAGATACTCGAAGGTTTGGAAGCGGTAAGGATACGCCCGGGCATGTACATAGGTACGACAAGCGTTAAAGGGCTTCACCATATCTTGTGGGAAATAGTCGACAACGCCGTCGACGAAGCCGCCAACGGTTTTGCCGACGAGATAACAGTGACTTTATACCCCGACGGGAGCGCTTCCGTAGAAGATAACGGCAGGGGCATACCTACCGATATCCACCCCGTAGCGAAGGTTTCGGGCGTGGAAGTAGTTTTCACTCAGCTTCACGCGGGCGGAAAATTCGACGACGGCAACTACCAGTATTCGGGCGGGCTTCACGGCGTAGGCGCTTCGGTAACCAACGCGCTTTCGGAGTGGCTCAAAGTCGAAGTTTATAACGGCACTATATTCCGTATGGAATTCAACAGCTGGGTGGACAAGAAGACCGAAAAGATACACGCGGGCGTTCCCAAGGCTCCCCTTCTCAACACGGGTATCAAGACGACCAAGCACGGCTCTTTTATCCGCTTCAAGCCCGACGCCACCATCTTCGAAACGGTAGAGTTCAACGACGAAACGATAACCAAGCGCCTTAAAGAGCTTGCTTTCCTTAATAAAAATATAAAGATAAACTTCGTGGACAAGCGCGGCACAGAAGTAAAGGAAAAGGTCTATCGCTTCGAAGGCGGTATCATCGACTACGCGAAGTACCTTAACGAAGGCAAAAACGTAGCCTATCCCGACCCCATTTACGTTCAGGCGGAAAAGAACGGTATAAAGATAGAGTTTGCCATGCAGCACACCGACAGCTACGTCGAGAGCGTGTTCTCCTTCGTCAATAATATCCCGACGGGGGAAGGCGGCATGCACGAAGTCGGCTTTAAGTCGGGGCTTACGAAGGTTCTCAACGACTACGCGCGCTCGCGTAACCTTTTAAAAGATAAAGCCGCCAACCTTCTCGGCGAGGACTTCCGCGAAGGACTTACCGCGATAATCTCGATACGCATGAAGAACGCGCAGTTCGAAGGTCAGACCAAGACCAAGCTCGGCACGCCCGAAGTGCGGCCCGCCGTCGAGAGCGTTACGATAGACGAGCTCGATAAGATAATCCGCACCAAGAAGCTCAACAACGTTTTCGATATCATTATTCAGAAAGGGCTTGCCGCGGCAAACGTCAGGAACGCCGCGAAGAACGCCAAGGCGCTTGCAAGAGCCAAAAACGGCGCGGAAAGCGCAAAGCTCGTCGGTAAGCTTTCAGACTGTTCTTCCCGTAAAGCGCAGCTAAACGAAGTGTTTATCGTCGAAGGCGATTCGGCAGGCGGAAGCGCGAAGCAAGGTCGCGACAGACAGCATCAGGCTATCCTTCCCTTGCGCGGAAAGCCGCTCAACAGCGAGAAAAAGCGTATGGAAGAAGTTCTTAAAAACGAAGAGATACGCTCGATAATAACGGCGCTCGGCACGGGTATCGGTAACGACTTCAAGATGGAAGATTTAAGATACGACAAAGTCATCATCTTGTCGGACGCCGACCAGGACGGCGCGCACATAAGGGCGATACTTTTAACCTTCTTCTTCCGTTATATGCGCCAGCTTATTCAGGAAGGACACGTCTATATCGGTATGCCGCCGTTATACAAAATCTTTAAAAAGGACGTCGTCGAATACGCTTACGACGATAAGGAACTTAAAAAGAAGATAGATCTCGTCGGCAGGGGATATTCGCTCCAACGCTATAAAGGCTTAGGCGAAATGAACCCGTCGCAGCTCTGGGAAACGACTATGAACCCCAAAACGCGCGTTTTGATGCGCGTAACGCTCGAAGACGCCGCCGAAGCCGAAAGGCTCATTACGATACTTATGGGCGACGGGCTCGAAGAGCGAAAACTCTACATACAGACTCACGCAGACTTCAACAAAGTCGACAACTTCGAGGCGAGAAGAAACGACTGAAAACTTAAAAAGTCGGGCTATAACTTCGTTATCGCGCAATTTGTCGTTTTTGGTCAAGAATTTATGGAGTGAATATGGAAGTAATCAATAAAGACGCAATTATAAACAACAATCTTGAAGACGTGTTGCATCAATCGATGATGCCGTACGCCGAGTACGTAATACTCGACAGGGCTTTGCCGCGCGTCGAGGACGGGCTCAAACCCGTTCAGAGAAGAATAATATATTCGATGTACGAACAGGGTATGACGCCCGACAAGGGCTATAAAAAGAGCGCAAGGGTAGTAGGCGACTGCCTTGCGAAATACCACCCCCACGGCGACAGTTCGGTGTACGACGCCATGGTAAGGCTCGCTCAGCCGTATAATATGAGAATGTGTCTTGTGGACGGGCAAGGTAACTTCGGCTCTATCGACGGCGATCCGCCGGCGGCTATGCGTTACACCGAAGTCCGCTTGCAGGCGCTCGCGCTCGAACTCGTAAAGGATATCGAAAAGGACACCGTGCGTTGGTCGCCCAACTTCGACGATTCTTTAAAAGAGCCCGAAACGTTGCCTTCGAGATACCCCAACCTTCTCGTGAACGGCGCAACGGGCATAGCGGTAGGGCTTGCGACTAATATCCCCACGCATAATCTCGGCGAAGTCATCGACGGCGCCGTGGCGTACATCCGCAACCCGAAAATTACGCTCGACGAGCTTATGAAGATAGTTCCCGGGCCCGACTTTCCGACGGGCGGCTACATAATTTCAAACGGCGAGATCAAAAAAGCCTATGAAACGGGCAGGGGCAAAATACTCATAAGGGCAAAACTGCACGTCGAAACGGAAGGCGAAAAGAAAAATATCGTCATCACCGAGATACCTTACGGAGCGAACAAGGCTAAACTTCTTACAAAGATAGACTCGCTCTGCGAAGAAAAGAAGGAACTGTTCGCGGGGATAGCTTCGATAAACGACGAGTCGGACAGAAACGGTATGCGCGCCGTCATCAAACTCAAAAAGGACGCGTCGGTCAAGAAGATACTCGACAACCTTTATAAATACAGCGATCTGCAAGTTTCCTTCGGTATCAATACGGTCGTTATCGCCGACGGAAAGCCGCAACAACTCGGGCTTATAGATATATTCCGTTACTACACCGAGTACCAGCGCAATATCATAGTTCGCAGAACTAAGTACGATCTCGACAAAGCCAAAGAGCGCGCGCATATTTTAGAAGGGCTCATCATCGCCGTAACGAATATCGACGAAGTTATCAGGATAATCAAAAATTCGCCCGATACGTCGACGGCAAGGCAGAATTTAAGGGACGCGTTCAAGCTTTCCGAAAAGCAGGCAAACGCCATACTCGATCTGCGTCTGGCAAGGCTTACTAAACTTGAAGTAAACAACTTAAAACAAGAGCTTGCCGCGCTCAAAGAGCTCATCAAAGAGTACGAGAGCATTCTTGAAAGCAAGAAAAAACAGCTCCACGTCGTCGAAACAGAGATGCTTCAGATAAAGAAGAAGTATCGCGACGAAAGACGGAGCCGCATCGTCGAAACAGCGGAAGAGATAGACCTTATCAAAGAAGAGGAAAAGAAATCCGTCGAAACTTATTACGTCGGCGTAAACGTCAAGGGCAGAGTGAGAAAGCTTTCGCAAGGTCAGTATAAGCGTATTCTCGACGACGAAGAGCCCATCGAGCGCGACGTGTTCACGTCCTGCGTCAAGGTGCCCGCCGATAAACTCGTTTACGCGTTCACCAACAAGGGTAACTGCTATAAGATGGACGTCGAGCTTCTCCCCGATTGCAGAGGCTCGCTCATAGAAGGCGTCAAGTTTGAAGATCTGTTCAAGAACTCCGAAAAGGGCGAAGTGCCAGTCAGCCTGTTCGCCGTCAAGGGCGTGGAAGTTCCGGAAGGCAAACTCGTGTTCTTCACGCGGCAGGGTATGGTCAAACTCACCGACTGGCAGGAATACACCGTTCAGAAATCTGTTTATCAGGCTATCAAACTCAAAGACGGCGACGAACTCTTCTCCGTCGAACAATATAAGCCCGAAGGATATCTCTTCTTCGCGACCAAGTTCGGTATGTGTCTTAAAGCCGAAAACGAACTTCCCGAACAGGGAAGAGTCGCCGGCGGCGTAAAGGGCGTTGCGCTCGACGGTAAAGACGAAGTCGTTCTCGCGACTATGATAGGCGAAGACGACGTCGCCATGCTCGCTTCCACCTTCGGCACTTTCAAAAAGGTCAAACTCGGCGCTATCTCGGCTATCGGCAGGGCGAGAAAGGGCGTTAAGATATTCGAGCTCGGCGACGCCAAGTACGGCGAAATGGTGCTTTCCTGCACTATTCTCGACGGCTCGATCGTCAAGATAAAAATAAACGACCGCTTTGGCACCGAGTATTATTCGGACGATTCGCAGGTCGAACTCGAAGCCCGCACGACGAAAGGCAAAAACCTTAAAAACGTCGGTTCGTGCCAGCCGCTCACCGTTCTGTTTTCAAAGGGCGGCAAGAGATAACGGCAAAAATGCCGTGGCGACTTAAATAATCAAGCACACACTTTTATCAACCTCCTTAAAAAACTCCGCTCCCGAAGGCGACGTCGCCGACGGAAGCGGAGTTTTTATGTTCGTTATTATTACGTGAAAAAGGAGTTTTTCGGCTATACGGTAAGGTCGCCGAACTTTTCTTTGAATTGAGCCACGAGCTTTTCGGTCGGAATATCCTGCGGGATAACGCCGTCGGGCGCGTCTGTAAACTCTTTTGCGACCTTCTTGCCCGTGACCGCTTGCGCTACGTACTTTGAAAGCCCTTCGGTTAAAGCTATCCGCCCGTCAGCGACGGCTACTTTTACGGGCTTTATCTTTTCGCCGTTTAAAAGCATACGCGCCTTTTCGTAAGACTTTTTCCAGTCGAATTTTATCTGTTTTAAAGTCAAAAGCGGGCGGTCGTAAGTTTCGGCGTCGATTATCGCGTTGACTATTGCGAGCGTTTTGTCGAGATCGTCGTTGGCGATGACGTAATCGTAATTGACGGCGTGGCGCTGTTCCATTTCGTAGCGTTCAAGACGAAGTTTTATTTCCGTTTCGCCGCGGTCGG
>CACXHH010000156.1 GCA_902767455.1 uncultured Eubacteriales bacterium | reverse complement strand
TTGCCCATTTTACCACCTTTTTATAACGTAAAGATTTATTTCATCATCTGTATTATAACACGTTTCCGAAAATAAATCAAACATTTGTTCGATATTTTTAATATTTTTATGAAAAAAGAATGTATTCTATACGATAGAGAATGTATCGGATGCGGCGAGTGCATGTTTTGCGAGCTCGATCCGACGAAGATATGCGACAACTGCGGAAAATGTATTGACTGCCCTGACGATTACGTTATCAAAGTCGACTACGAAAACGAGAGCGGTCACTCGCACGGGCATTTTTACAAAGACGACTGCTGTGACGACGATTGCGGTTGTTCACATGATCACCATCATTGATAACAACGAATAAATTTTAAGATAAATACGCGTATTTATCATTTGGAAAGACCTTATGGGGTTACTTGAAAAAATAAAAAATCCGACCGATCTCAAAAAGCTATCGGTAGACGATCTTTCACACGTCGCCGACGAGATCAGGAGCAGAATAATAGAAGTTACCGAACGTAACGGCGGTCATCTCGCGTCAAGTCTTGGCGCGGTGGACGTTATCGTTGCGCTTTATTACGTGTTCGATTTCCCGAAAGACAAAATTATTTTCGACGTCGGGCATCAGGCTTACGCGCACAAAATATTGTCCGAAAGGGCGGAACTATTCGACACGATAAGAACTGAAGGGGGGCTGTCGGGGTTTCCGAGCATTTTCGAGAGCGAATACGACGCGTTCACCGTAGGTCACGCGGGAACTTCGATAGCCGCGTCGCTCGGGTATTGTTATTCTCGCGATAAACTCAAAGACGACTATTTCGTTATAAGCTTCGTAGGCGACGCGTCGGCTTTCAACGGCGAAAATCTCGAAGCACTTTTCGCTAACGACAAAAAACCCGAAAAGTTTCTCGTTATTTTAAACGATAACGGAATGTCGATTTCCAAAAACAGCAACGGGCTGTATAAGGTTTTAACGAAAATAAGCATGAAACGCCGATATTCAAGTTTTATGGCTGCCATGAACAAGATATTCGGTTGGAACTTTATCGGTCGGTTTTTAAAGGGGATAAAGGCGGCGTTCAAGCGCTCGCTCGACGCGTACGGCGTGCTCGATACCGTTGATATGAAATACGTCGGCCCATTCGACGGACACGATATAAAACTTATGGTCAAGTTGTTCTCAGACTTCAAACAGAGCCCGAGAGCGACGCTTATGCATCTTAAAACCAAAAAAGGTAAGGGCTACGAGCCTGCGGAAACGAAATCCGACGTGTATCACGGCGTTTCGGCGCATACCGCGTTACACGGTGCGGGATTTTCATCGCTTATCACTCCGCTTGCCGAAAAATTTACGGCAAATAACGATAAAATAGTCTTTCTTACCGCGGGTATGGCGCTCGGAACGGGGCTTTCGGGCTTTGCCTCGGCGCATCCCGATAAGGTTTATGACGTCGGCATAAGCGAAGAATACTGCGTAACTCTTGCCGCGGGTATGGCTGTTTCGGGGCTTAAACCCGTCGTTTGTATTTATTCTACTTTCCTTCAAAGAGCTTACGACCAGACTGTCGTGGACGTTTGTTTGCAAAATCTGCCCGTTATATTTATGATAGACAGGGCGGGGCTCGTCGGCAGCGACGGCGTAACGCACCAGGGCGTTTTCGATCTTACCTATCTATCGCATATTCCGAATATTACCGTGCTTGCGCCGAAAGACGGAAAAGAGCTCGAGCTTATGTTTGATTACGCGCTTAAACTTAACGCGCCCGTTGCTATCCGTTATCCGAACGGCGAAATGCCGACTTTTGAAACGGTTACCCCGTTTTCGGGCGACGACCTTTGGGAGGAATTCGCGGCGGAAAGCGAAAACTGTATACTTGCTTGCGGGCCGAGAATGCTTTCGCTTGCTGACGAAGTCGCAAAGATCAAACCTTGTACGGTCGTAAACGCAAGGTGCGTAAAACCGCTCGACAAGGCTTTCCTTGATAAAATTGCGGATAAGAAGATAATTACGCTCGAAGAGAACACTCGTATCGGCGGATTCGGAAGCGCCGTCGTTTCCTATTACTCCGAAAAAGGCGTAAAAGCCGACGTGACG
>CACXHH010000155.1 GCA_902767455.1 uncultured Eubacteriales bacterium | reverse complement strand
TTACGTCGATATGATAAAAAGCGTCGCGGAGTATTTCGCTTTGCCCGTTTTGGATCTTTGGGCGACGTCGGGCATTCAGCCGAATATCCCCGTAAATATGCAAAAGTACGCGCCCGACGGGCTTCACCCCAACGACGCAGGGCATAGAAGGCTGTTTGAAGCGTTCGACAGATTTATAAAACATATGTGAAGGTAATGGGTATGAAATATTTTTGCAAAGATCTTAATGAACTGTATCCGCTCAAAGGCGGCGTATTGAAATGTTATATTATGGATAACCCGTGGGACGCCGATAACGAAGGCAGAGAAAACTGGAAAAGGCCCGCCGTTATCGTCGTACCCGGCGGCGGGTACCACTTTATAAGCAACAGAGAAGGCGAAACGGTGGCGAGCAAGTTTTTTGCCGCGGGGTTTCAATGCTTCGTTTTAGAATATCTCGTCAGACCGCAAGGTGCGAGTTATCCCGAGCAATTGTTTGAACTGTCCTGCGCGATAGATTACGTTAAGAAAAACGCAAAAGATTTTTGCATAAACGCAGACGAGATCTTCACGATAGGCTTTTCGGCGGGCGGGCATCTGGTCGCCGATCAGTCGTGCGAATATCCTACGATTTCAAAAAGAATGGGCGTAAAACTCGAATGCGATCCTAAAGCGGTCGCTCTTTCGTACGCGGTCATAAACAATCAGAGCGGCACTTTTGATAACTTGCTTTTCAGTTACCCCGAAAGCGAGAAGAACGATTTGAAAAAGCGTCTTATGGCAGATAAACTCGTTGGAAAGCATACCCCGCCGACGTTTATATGGACGACTGCCGAAGATAGCGTCGTCCCGCCGACTAATTCGTTGGATTACGCTTCGGCGCTCACTAAAGCAAACGTGCCGTTTGAGTTGCATATCTATCCGAAAGGTAACCATGGTAAGTCGTCGGGCGCAAAAGAGATAAATTATCCTGCTGACGACGTTTCCGCATATGACGAATGGAAATGTCTTTCTGCGTGGATAAACGATTGCATAAGATTTTTCGGCAACTGTCGGAACGTGCGATAGCTATAATAATAAGGATAAAGGGAGAAAAACTATGGCAAACGTAAGTTTAAAAGGCGTATATAAATATTACGACAAAAACCCCACGCCCGCGGTTTCCGACTTTTAATTTAGAGATAGCGGATAAAGAGTTTATCGTCTTCGTCGGGCCGTCCGGTTGCGGAAAGTCGACCACGCTTCGTATGGTCGCGGGGCTTGAAGAAATATCCGACGGCGAAATCACGATAGGCGATAAAGTCGTCAACGACGTCGAGCCGAAAGACCGAGATATAGCTATGGTCTTTCAGAACTACGCGCTCTATCCGCATATGACGGTGTACAACAATATCGCGTTCGGCTTGAAGATGAAGCGTGAAATGCTTCCCGTCTACGACAAAGCGGGCAACCCCGTTATGGGCGAAGACGGTCAGCCGCTTATGAAAAAGCGCAAGTACACCAAGAAAGAAATAGACGAAAAGGTCATGGAAGCGGCGAGAACGCTTGAATAACCGAATACTTAAAGCGTAAACCGAAAGCGTTATCGGGCGGTCAACGCCAAAGTTATGCACCTATTCGATAAAGAAACAGGCGAAAGTTTGCTATAAAAACGAGAGTTGCCGACCGATAACCGCGACCGCAACTGTCGACGACAAGTTGTTTTTAAACGATCAAAATAAAGGACGACGTGATATGAAGATATTATTACCTGACGGTATCGGCTATAAAGCTAATTTACACGGTCACTCTACCGACTCCGACGGCGTTTTTACTCCCGAACAGATAAAAAAATTTTATAAGGAAAACGGCTATTCGATTTACGCATATACCGATCATTTGTATATGCGTGACAGGAGCTCTTTAATTGACGAAGACTTTATCGCTTTGAACGGTTATGAAAACGTATTGTGTGACGGAAGGCCTGGTGCGATATGCAAATGTTATCATTTCAATATTTACTCTCCGTCGCCGAAAAAGGTTGGAATGGTCGGGGTTTCTCCTTGGTTTTACGAAGCTTGGAACAAGAATAAAACCGAAGAGCAAAAGGCTTTATCTCCCGTGGTCGATTACTGTTCGGAAGAACATTCCGTCGAAAACGCGAACGCAATAATAAAAAAGGCGAAAGAGCTCGGATACGCGGTCGTTTATAATCACCCGTTGTGGAGCCTGCACGACGAACGCGATTACGTCGGTTTAAAGGGGCTTGACGGCGTTGAAATATTTAACGGCGGAAATTATATTTGCGGATCGGAACCTGACGATCAGGGTATAATTTACGATCGGATGTTGAACGACGGTCAAAGGCTCAACGTTTTTGCCAACGACGATAACCATATAAAAAAAGACTTTTTCCACGGTTACAACGTGCTGTATCCAAAGAAATTTGATTACGAAAGCGTTTTTGAATGTCTGAAAAACGGCGAGTCTTATGCTTCTTCGGGCGCGAGCATAAGGGGACTTGCTGTTGATGGCAATAAAGTATATCTGGGCGTTGAAAACGCGCTTAAGATAAGGTTTTCAACTAATGCCCGCGTCAGCGGACTTTTAATCGCTGACGATAAACCGCTTACCGAAGCGGTATTTGAAATAAACGAATACGTTGATTATTTCAGAATAACCGTTGAAGATTTTAACGGGAAAAAGGCTTGGACAAGGGCGTATTTTAAAGACGAGATGTAATAATTTCAGGTGGTGACGTCGATCTGGCGCCTCTATCCGGAAAACGATAGGCAATTTATGGAAATAAACGTTTTGTCGAAGAAAAGACAACTTGCATTGATATTTATTTGTTGGTTGGCTTACACTATCGCGCAGACGGGAAGATACAGTTATAACGCGAACGTAACGCTTATTATGGATAAATTCTCCGTTGACCACACAGCGGCATCCGTTCCGATGACAATGTTTTTCTTTGCGTACGGTATAGGACAGATACTCGTCGGTATTTTTTGCCATAAGTTCAGCAGAAGACTGTTGGTGATATCCGCGCTCGTTATTTCTTCGGTAATAAATCTTGCCGTTTTTCTCGGCGTTGATTTCTTTATAATTAAATATTTGTGGTTGTTAAACGGATTTGTACAAGCTAACTTGTGGCCTGTATTACTATTGTTTTTGAGAGAAAACGTTTCTGCGGAAAGAATATCTCTGACAACTGTAGCAATGGCCGCGGCGTCTACCGGCGGAAGATTCGTTTCAATAGGTTTTTGCGCTCTTCTTGCAACCGACACTAATGTCTTTACATATTGT
>CACXHH010000154.1 GCA_902767455.1 uncultured Eubacteriales bacterium | reverse complement strand
GCACTTGTCTGTTGTGGCTCAACGTCATAATGGACGGCCCGCTCGCGCTCTCTCTCGGGCTCGAAAACAGAAAACTCGACCTTTCCGAGCATAAACCGGTAAAGCGCAGCGCCGACATCTTAAACGGAAAAATACTTTTGAGAATAGCCGTTCACGCCTTCGTGATGTGTTTCGTGATAACCTTGCAGGAACTGTATAATTTTCTCGGCGTCACCGCCGCGGAAAAGAGCACGGTGACGGTATCTTTGTTCGTGTTTTTCCAGCTATTCAACGCCGTGAACTGTCGCGAAGTAGGCTCGCAAAGCGCGCTTAAAAACCTTTTCGACAATAAACTTCTTATAATTATGCTCGGCGTGACGTATGCGTTGCATATATTGATAGTGAGCTTTTTGCCGCAAACCTTCCAAAGCGTTCGGCTCGAAGCCTTAACGTGGCTCAAAATAACCTTGATATGCTCGGGTATTCTCGTTCTCTCCGAAGCCTATAAATGCGTTTACAGAGCGTTCAGGCGTTACGCGGCAAACGGAAAAATAGCAAAATTTTCTATTATGAAAAGAAGAAAGGTTACGTAAACTATGTTAGAAATGAATTACACGGTAACCGACGCGGGTTTCAAAAAGACGTCAACGGAGTATCTTTACAGGACGCTCAATAAGACCGTGACCGTTCTCGGCGGAAAGTCGGCAAATGGCGAAAAGGACGGCAGGTGCTATTTTTACGCTTCCGTCCCCGATGGTCGAAAAGAGAATTTTCACGCCCTTATCACGGATAAGATAGCCGACGTCGTCGCGGTAAATTACAAATACGATTTTTTCAAAAAGAACGTCAGGGTGAGCGGGCTCAAACCCGTTGAATACGAGTTTTTGCTTTCGGCGCTCATCTCTGCCGATATCGAAGAAGACAAACGCTACGTTGCGGCAAGGCTCGTCGGCCCCGTATACGCGATCGACGGGCTGTTCAACTTCCGTATGCGCCCGCTCGTTGAAAAATGGCGCGAGATAGTGGGGTATATCCCGCCGTATTTCGTTTCCGACCAGCTCAAAAGATTCGTGTCCTATATCGTTTCCGAAAAGAAAAACGGCAGAGTCTACGTTATGGGGAGCAAAGTCTACGACGTAAATTATAACCTTTTGAGCAAGGCTTGGCTGACGGGCGGCGGCGAGTGCAAGATAATAAAAGAGATTATTTTGTCAAGCTCGGGAGAAGTGGAACTGACTTCTCCCATACCCGAACGCGACGAGTATTATTTAAAAGAATTTTTCGGTGAAAAAATATTCTTCGGAAGGGGCTATTTCGGTTGACAAATTATTTTTTATGGCTATAATGTTAGGTACAATATAATTTTCGTATGGTGAAAGACAAGTAGCCTTCGGATACTTTATAAAGAGAGCCGCGCCTTTGGCTGTGAGCGTGGTATAAAGCCCGGAACGCGAAACCACTCTCACCGAAACCGCACCGAAACGGATCGTTCGGAAACAAGGCAAGATAATTCTTGTGAATTAAGGTGGAACCACGACGCACAATCGTCCTTATGTCAAGGCATAAGGGCGTTTTTTATTTGTCTTATCGGCGGGCGGAATTATAAAAAACGACAATTATCTGTGAGGTAATATATTATGCAAATAACTTTGAAAAACGGAAACGTAATGAGTTTCGACGGCGCTGTAAGCTGTTTTGAGATAGCCAAAGCCGTGTCCGAAGGTTTGGCAAGAGAAGCGCTCGTTGCCAAAGTCAACGGCGAACTCAAAGATATGTCTTTCGTCGTCGAAGGCGACGCCGAAGTCAACTTCTACACCGTAAAAGATCCCGAAGGTCTTGACGTTTATCGCCACACCTGCTCGCACGTTCTCGCGCAGGCGGTAAAGACGATCTATCCTACCTGCCAACTTGCGATAGGACCTACCATCGAGGACGGGTTTTACTATGATTTCGACTTCAAAACCCCCATCACGCAGGACGATTTCGCGAAAATTGAAGACGAAATGAAGAAGATAATAAAGAGCGATCTTCCCATTTCGAGATTCGAGCTTCCGAGAAAAGAAGCTATCAAATATATGAAAGACCTCGGCGAAACTTACAAGGTCGAACTCATCAAAGAGCTTCCCGAAGACGCGCATATTTCCTTCTATAAACAGGGCGCTTTCGTAGACCTTTGCCGCGGACCGCACCTTCCTTCGACGGG
>CACXHH010000153.1 GCA_902767455.1 uncultured Eubacteriales bacterium | reverse complement strand
GTTCATAAACTATTATCGATTTTCAATATAGCGTTCCGTTAAACCGCGTTGACGTTTTCGACGAAACGTAAAAATTCGTTTTAAAATAAATTCACCGTCAATAATTCCGAATCCCGCATTACTGTAATCACCAGTCTTCGACGAATTCGCCGTAAACCTGAACGTACTGTTCTTTGGTCATCAAAGTTTTTCTCGTCTGGTTTTCGAGCGGCTTGGTGATGTACGACATGCGTTCCATCCAGATAATAATGGAGTTGGCGCGGTTGTAACCTATGCGAAGGAAAGAACGGAGCGTAGAAGTTGAGATGCACGTTCTGTCGATGGCAAGGCGAAGCGCTCTTTTTGAAACTTCGTCCGCGTCGGCAGGGTCGAGAGAGATACGACCGGCGCCACCGCCCGGACCGCCTTTGGGATCGGGAAGATCCTCTTCTTCGGCGAGCTGTTTTGCCGCCGCGGCGCGCTTCTTGATTTTGGCGACGATAGAATCGTCGAAGTAGCATTTGTTGTGAGCTTTGACGTAGTTGACAACCTTTTCGAGCTCGTCGTCCGAAAGGAAGGCGCCCTGACCACGCGTAAGAGTTGAGTTTTCGGTAGTCTTAAACAGACAATCGCCTTTCGACAAAAGCTTTTCGGCGCCGTTGTCGTCGATAACGACGCGGGAGTCGGTAGGAGTTGCCGTCTTAAAGCATATACGCGACGGGATATTCGTCTTTATGCTGCCCGAAATCACGTCGACGGAAGGTCTTTGCGTTGCCAAAATGACCGACACGCCCGCCGCGCGAGCCTTTTGCGCAAGCCTGCCGATAGATACTTCGATGTTCTTTCTGAATTCGGGAGAGGACATAACGAAGTCGGCAAACTCGTCGATGATTATAACGATATAAGGTATTTTCGCGTCGACGGAAGGATCTATCGACTTGTTGTATCTATTGACGTTTTTATAGCCTTTGTCGGCAAGGAATTTATATCGCCTTTCGGTTTCCTGCACCGCCCAGTCGAGAACGGCGGCGGCTTTGGTCGCCTTTCCGTCGTCGTCGAGCCCGAGTATCTCGTCGAAAACGAGATGCGGGATATGCTCGAAGGCTTTGAATTCGACTCGCTTGGGATCTACGAGAACGAGCCTTAAATCTTCAGGGCTGTAATTGTACATAAGGCTGACGAGCAGAGTGTTTAAGCATACGCTCTTACCCGTACCCGTAGCGCCGCATATGAGAAGGTGCGGCATGCTCATAAGGTCAAGATATATAGGCGTACCGAGAACGTCTTCGCCGAGCATGAAATAAAGCCCGTTTTTATACTGTACCTTGGACGAAGCGGGGCGCTCGAACACGTTAAGCATACCGACCGTGCGGCGCGCTTTGCTCGCGACTTCGATACCTATAAGCTCCGAATCGGGAATACAGTACATTCTGAATTCTCCGGTAGCTTTGAGTCTGAATTCAAGGTCGGGTTGGAGCGAGTTTATTTCCTTTAAGGAAACGTCGTCGGGAACTTCGATATCGAATCTCGTGACTGACGAGCCCGATACGACGTTGACGACTTTTACTTCAATACCCTTGTTCGCAAAGACGCTTACAATCTTTTCTTTGCAGAATTCCTGACGCTGGCGTTCCTTCCAGAGCGCGTCGGCGTCGGGCGTGTAGTCTACGAGCAGGCTCTTTTTGGGCGGATCGTAAGTGTAGTTGAGCGGCATGCCCGGGATAAACGAATACCCTTCTTCGGAATCGTAATCGTCAAAGAAATCGTCAGTATCCATAGCCTGCTGAACGGGCTTTTCGATAGCGCGTTCGGGGTTAGAATAAGACGCTGCGCCCGTGCCCGCGTAGGCGTTCGCAAACTGCGGCGGTCTTGAAGAAGGCGCTTCCGCGCTTTCGCCCGTTGACGGATATTCCGTTTCCCGACGGTATTCGGCGCTTTCACGCTCGTTTTCCGACGGAGCGGAAACATTATCGCCGCTCTGTTCGGATAAACGGTATCTCGGAGCGCGTTCGGCGGGTTTTTCAATTTGCCCGCTCTTTTCCGATTCGGAGATATTCGCGTCGGATAAAGCCGTTCTGACGTTTGAACGGGATAGCGGCGTTTTGGGAACGTAAACGTTGTCGATATCCGCTTCGGCGCGGTCTACAACGGTAGAATGCGGAGCGACTTCTCTTACTTCCACGCGGCGTTCGGAATACTCGCGCGACGGCGTTTCCGCTTCTTCGCGTACGCGTGCGAAATTGCCGTAGTCGGTATCCTGACGGTCGCGACGTATAACATCGGACGAGTTTCCGCGCTCAAAAGCCGTATTTACGAAGCGTGGAACGGACGATTCTTCAGTCGTCGCCCTTTCACCGCGAACGGAAGAAGAGCCGCGCGCGTCGGTTTCGGACGAACGATAATCGGTTCTGCGTTCGGAAGAATCGTCAAAAGAACGGGTTTCCGTTTTTCTGTCGGTAACGGGGATAGTGTAAACGTCCTTACCGACGGAAGAGCGTTCGTAACCCGAAGAAGACTGTTTCTTGTCGATAGTCTCGGAAACGTTGGTCATACGCATAGGAGAAACGTTCATCTTGTCGAGATCGACTTTCGCCGAACGGTCGGGAGCAAAGGGGCGCCCGGGCTGTCTGTCGCTCGGCGAAGCCGCGGTAGCGCGGTTCTCGGCGTATATCTCGCGACGGGCTACGTCGGCTATGTTTTTGAACTCGAATCTTCCGCCCCAAGGCTGTAGCGGACGGCTCCTTCCGGTCGCCATATCGCGTTTGTCACGGAAGGCAAAGCCCGATTTTTCGTTGAAGAAGAAGTTTTCAACGTGCGGGAGCTGTTCTTCCGCCTTCTTTTCGACGGTTTCGGCTTCCGATGAGCCGTCGCCTTCTTCTTCGGCGCGCTTTGCGTGGTGTTCGGGTTTTCGTTTGCCGTTGCCGTTAAAGAGCGAAATTATAGCGTCGCGGAAAAGATACGCAACGACGAAGAGCGTTAAAAGAACGTAGATAACGTACGCGCCTATCTTGGATAAAAGCGCCGCTACAGGGAAGATGAGAAGCGAAGCCGCGGCGCCGCCCGGCGTCATTGCCGTTTCGGGCGCGTAAAAAGCAGAAGAGAGTTCTTCGCCTATCGGCATACCGCCCTTATACGAAACGGCGAGATGGACTATCAAAAACACGAGAAGAACGGCGATATTCAACGGGTAGACGACGAGTTCTTTTCCGGCGAAGAATTTTTTACCTGCTACGAGCGACACGCCGAAAAGCGTGAGATACGCGAGCACAAAATACACGTATATCCCGAAAAGACCGTATAAAAAATTGCGCACGGCAAGACCTGCCGTGTAGAACAAGCCGTCGCCCGTCACAAGGCACAAAAAGGCAAGCAGTGAAAACAACACCGTTGCCAACCCGAAAACTTCCTTGATAAAATCGGGCGCCTTTTGTTCGCTTTTACTTTTTATACCCTTCTTTTTAGCCAAAATCGCACGCTCCGTCAACCTTCGCCGCGCGCCTTAACGGCGGCGTTTCAACTTACTTCTATTTATATGAAATTATTATATCATATAAATAAAAAAAATTAAAGTATTTTCGTTAAAAAGTTTTAACCTTTTTAGCCGTTTTTTCGCGATTATTTTTGTTTAGCCGTTTTTTCGCGATTATTTTCGCTTTTCGACTTTGGCGGCTTAAGGAAATCCAAACGGTGAACGAAAAAAGCTTTTTTCATACGTCGAAAAAAAGGCGTAAAAAAAGCCCCGTTTCCGCAAGAAACGGGGCTATAAGTCGATTATTCGCACTTTTCACGTCTATTTAAAGACCGCGATCAGTTCATTTTGGACTCGACGAGAGTGACGAAATCACCGACGGTGGAGATCTTCGTAGCTTCGTCTTCGAGTATCTTGATATTATATTCTTCTTCAAGATTCATCAAAAGCTCGACTATATCGAGAGAGTCTGCGCCGAGATCTTCAACGATCTTGCTGTCGGCGGTTATTTTGTTTTCGTCGATACCGAGTTGTTCGGCAAGAGCTTTTTTAATTTTTTCAAACATTATTTTTCTCCTTTAATTAAAACTATTTACAGTTTAAAAGTATTATACACTTTTAAAATTTTTTTGTCAAGGATTTTATTTGAGAGTAGGGTCTTTTCTCATCGAGAGAGATATCCTGTTCTTCTTTTTATCTACGCCTATGACGGTGACGGTGACTACCTGACCGACTTTTACCGCGTCAGACGGGTGTTTTACGTAGTTATCGGAAAGTTCGGAAATATGAACGAGCCCGTCCTGATGGACTCCGATGTCGACGAAAGCGCCGAAGTCGGTTACGTTTCTGACCGTCCCCTTTATCTTCATACCGGGAACGAGATCGTTTATGTCCATTATGTCCGAACGGAGCATGGGCTGCGGCAGGCTGTCACGAACGTCTCTGCCGGGCTTTAAAAGCTCGGTGATAACGTCGCGCATGGTGGGGACTCCGAGCCCTACTTCTTCAGCCGCTTTTTCTTCGCCGTATGCTTTTATCTTTTGGTTTATATCGCCTATCTTTCCGTCGGCAACGTCACGTTCGGTGTAACCGAACAGTTCGAGAAGTTTAAGCGTGGGAGCGTAGCTTTCGGGGTGAACGGCGGTGTTGTCGAGAACGTTGGCGCCGCCTTCTATCCTTAAAAAGCCCGCGCACTGTTCAAAGGCTTTTTCGCCGAGTTTAGAAACCTTCAAAAGTTCTTTTCTCGACTTGAATTTTCCGTTTTCTTCACGGTATTTTACTATGTTTTTGACTATCGCCGAGTTAAGCCCCGAAACGTACGACAAAAGCGACGGGGAAGCCGTGTTAAGGTTTACGCCGACTTTGTTTACGCAGTCTTCGAGAACGCCTTTCAACACTTCGTCAAGACGAGCTTCGGGCATATCGTGCTGATACTGACCTACGCCTATGGACTTCGGGTCTATCTTGATAAGTTCGGCGAGCGGGTCCTGAAGCCTTCTCGCAATGGAAACGGCAGACCTTTCGGAAACGTCGTAATCGGGGAATTCTTCGGCGCCGAGCTTGGACGCGGAATATACCGACGCGCCCGCTTCGCTTACTACGATATAAGCCGCCTTATGCGTCAGAGCGGGGTCTTTGATAAGGTCGGAAACGAATATTTCAGACTCTTTGCTCGCCGTGCCGTTACCTATCGAGATGACGTCGACATTATATTTATTGATGAGCCCGACGAGAACTTTTCTCGCTTCTTCTTCCTTTTTCTGCGGGGGCGTGGGATAGACGACCGTCTTATCGAGCACCTTGCCCGTTTCGTCGACGACGGCTATTTTACAGCCCGTTCTGTAAGCGGGGTCGAAGCCCATGGTGACTTTATCTTTGACAGGCGGTTGCATGAGAAGCGGTTTTAAGTTGACTTCAAACATCTTTATAGCCTGTTCGGAAGCCGTTTCGGTAAGATACGAACGTATTTCGCGCTCTATCGAAGGATAGATGAGCCTTTCGTAACCGTCGGCTACCGCTTCTTCGACGAGATAGGTCGTTACGCTGCCGGCTTTAACGTAGGGCGCAGAGCAGATACGGATAGCAAAATCTTTGTCGATGGAAACTTTGACTTTGAGGTAATCTTCCTTTTCGCCCCTGTTGAGCGCGAGCACGCGGTGGCTCTTTATCTCGGAAACGGGTTCGCTGTAATCGGCGTACATTTCGTAAGTGGCGGAGCCGTCGTCGGTTTTTGCGAGCTTTGAAGATATTTCGCCCGTACGAAGGAATACGTTTCTCAACTTCTTTCTCAATTCGGCGTTGTCGCTTACTCTTTCGGCGATGATGTCCTTTGCGCCGTTCAATGCTTCGGCAGGAGTGGAAACGCCCTTCTCTTCGTCGACGTATGGAAGCGCGAGATCTTCGGCGGTACCCGTGGTAACGTCCTGCGCGAGAATAATATCGGCAAGCGGTTCAAGCCCCTTTGCGATAGCGACGGTCGCTCTCGTCTTTCTCTTCTGCTTATAAGGTCTGTAAATATCTTCGACTTCGGTAAGCGTTTCGGCGGCGGCGAGCGAAGCGACTATTTCGTCGGTGAGTTTGCCCTGTTCTTCGATAGCCGATCTCACGTCTTCTTTACGCTTTTCAAGGTTTCTCAGATACGTAAGCCTTTCGGAAAGCTCTCTTAAAACCTGGTCGTCGATATGCCCCGTCATCTCTTTACGGTAACGAGCGATAAAGGGGATCGTGTTGCCTTCGTCGAGCAAGTCCACTACGTTTTTGACGTTCTGTGGTTTGAGTTGAAACTCTTCGGTAATTTTTTGTAATACGTCCATAATATCTCCGTATAAAGTTATTCGTTTTTGTATTTTTCGCCCGCTTTAAAGTTTGCGCGGCGTCTTTTCTATGTAATAAATTATTGATTTTCGCCCGAAAGTATCAGGGCTCCGTCCGATTTGAGAGTAAATTCCGTCGCGATGTTTCCGCCGAGTAAGTCGCGATAGCGTTTGTTGAATTGAAGTTTTACGTCGCTTTCGTTTCGCGACAGCGCCACGACGACGCTTTCGCTTTCATACGAGCGTTCGTAAACGATAATGCGTTTATCGTAATAAATAATAGAAAAATCGCCGAATTTTAAGGCGTTGCTTGCCTGACGCGTCTTTGAGAGAAAGCCGATATGTTCGAGCATCTCCTTATCTTCTTTGCCCCACGGGAAGCACCTTCTGTTATAAGGGTCGAGTTCGCCGGTGAGCCCCGCTTCGTCACCGTAATAGATCGACGGCACGCCGTAACAAGTGAACGCTACGGTGTACGCGAGTTTTGCGAGCCTTTTACCCTTTTCGTACTGCTCGTCGTCGAGAAATTCGTATTTCAACAAGTCCTTATCGAGAACGACGCGGCTACGCCCCAAAACGGTGATTATACGCGTGGAATCGTGAGAAGAGAGCAAGTTCATAAGGCTCAACAACGCGTTTTTCGGGTAGTTGTTTACCTGCTCGCAAAAGACTTCGACGAGATCTTTGGTATCGGCTTTTAGAAGATAGGAAACTACCCCGTCGCGAAGCGGGTAGTTCATGACCGAATCGAGC
>CACXHH010000152.1 GCA_902767455.1 uncultured Eubacteriales bacterium | reverse complement strand
ACTTTTCTTACGAAAACTTCGGACGATATATTGAAAGCAATCATAAAAATGCCCTTGCAAGCAAGCATTTTTATTTATGTTATAATAAAAAAAACAAAAAACGTAAACGAAACATGAACAAAATGCCCCTTTGAATTGTAGTATATGCGTAAGGGGCGGTAAAAACAAGGAAACGCCGCGTCGTCTTTTTTAAGGTTAATAATAAACGGAAGCAAACGTTTATCATTTAACCCGAAAACGGCGAACGATCGCGTTATACGGCCACTTATGACGGATAAAAGAGTCAAGCGCGTAAATTCGCTTATATCAAAAATTTCATACGGCGATACCAAGGCGCTCGACGACCTTTTTAACGAAGTAGGCGGGCTGTTGAACGTCGTCGCGCGTAAATATCTGAGTGATAAATCGTTATCGGAAGATATAGTCAGCAAAGTTTTCGTTAAACTCGTAAGAACTTCGCAATCGTTCGACAAAGAGAAAAACGGGCTGAACTGGCTTATAAAGTCTGTGAAAAACGAAGCGCTCAACGAGAACGTCAAAACGGGCAGGTTGATCACCGTCGACGAGAACTTTACGCTTGCGGACGTCGTCAGCGAAGAGAGCCTTGTCGATCACCACGCCGTCGTAAAGGCGCTCGAAAGCCTTTCCTCGCGGGAAAACGAACTTATCAAATGCGTTTACTGGGAAGGGTTGACTTTGCGTGAAACGGCTGAAAAACTGGGGATGCCGCTTAGCAGTACGCACGCCTTTTTAAAAAACACTTTGAAAAAGCTCGGCAAGCTTCTCAAAGACTGATTACGCCTTTAAAAAACGAAACTTATTTGCATTTTCAAACGTAAAATACGGAGATAAAAATGAAACTGAAGGAAACGGACGAGTATTTACGTAAAACTTTATCATCTAAAAAACCCGACGAGAGCGTTATTGCGGACGCTCGGCTCAACATGCCCGCGAAGGCGCCTTTTTCAACCAAGCTTTTACGCGTGGTGCTTTCTGCTTCCGCAAGCGTAGCCGCGTTGAGCGTCGCCATAGTTGCGTTCGTGTTCTTTACGGGTATGTTCAACAGAAAACAGGGCGGCGCGCGCTTTATGGATAACGCGGCCGCGGTGTCCGCGAGCGAAACCACGAAGAAAGAGGGAACCGAACACGGAGAAGCCACTCCCGAAGATTTTTGCTTTACGATACGCTGGGGCGTTTACGGTCAGAGCTATTATAACAGCGATAAGGGAACGCTCATCAAGACTAACGCAACGGTATTGCGCGATCCTGACGAATATAAAACTACGCTTTTGCTCTCTTCGGATAAGCTTGCAAGCGTGTACGCCGCGTTTTACGAGATAAACGTTTGGTCGTACCCCGATGAATACGACCCTACTTCCGACGTCGATTCTTCCCCGTGTGAAGTCATCGAGCTGTCGTTTACCGCAAACGGAAAGACCAAAACGATAGCCTGCCCGAGAGTTGCTATGGGCTACGACGGCGCGGACGAAAGCGCTCGCGCGTTTATCGCGGCGGTGCGCGAAACGACCGATATCATCACGGCTTCCGCCGAGTGGCAAGCCCTTCCCGAATACGAAGTATTGTACTATTGACAACTTGCGCAAAAAACGGCTGTTTTCGTTTTGAAAACAGCCGTTTTTGTGTACGGCGAATCGTACGCGTTGTGCTCGTACGTCACCGCCGAAAAGTCGTGTTTATTTTATATTGCCGTGTATAACGGCAGTTATATTGATTTTTAAAATCAGTTATATTTTGCGGCTATGCCGCAAAGTTATATTATATCCGCCATAAACCGCACGAAGCGCAATATCACTCGGCGTAAGCCGAATATAAGAACATGCCCTACGGGCAGGACCTTGTTATTCGCTACGCTCGTAATAACCGCGAAGCAATATCACTCGTAGGCGAATATAACTGAAAAAAGCGTCTTTTGCAAAAAAACAAAAGACGCTTTTTTCTTGGTGGAGAGCACGATATTATAGACGAACAGCAGTCAAGTAAAAAGGCAGATTTGCTCTGTCTTACTATTTGTTCTGTGGTGGCTTTGTCGTTTTTCACAGGTTCTGACGGTTCGATGTAATAGTAAGTAATAACTATTTTATCGGGATAGGTAACTATCTCTCGAATAAACGTATTTATAAGCAACTTTCTCATTTTTACGTTATCGGTATTTTTAAGTAGACGTTCACGCAGGAATTTGCGTATTTGCTCGGCGGTAAGAAATGAATAATTGCATTCTTTTTCACGTTCGATGTTAAAATCAAGTTGATTTATATGGTTTTCGAGTTCTTTTAGCCGTTCTTTCGTTTGTTCGGTAATTATTCCCTGTTCAAGCGCTTTGATAAGATTTCTGCTTGATTTATAAGCTTCGTTCCGATTCTTTTGTAATAGTTTCAACGTGGAATTATCGGCGGTTTCTTTCTTATGCAAAGCAAAAAGTTTTTCGGATATTTCGATGATACGATAACCTAAAATACATCTTCCGCCGGTGGCGTTACCTTTGAGCCAACTCTCACGAAGCCCGCGTCGTATTTTTTGCGTTAGTTCTTCCGAATAATACTGATTAAAGCCTTCCAACACGCTTTCCATCAGGACGCCTTCAGGACTATCCGGAATATTTTCCATTACAGAAATCAGTTTGACTCCGTTATCTTTTAAAGTCTTTATGTGAACAACGGATTCGTATTTGTTTCGGGAAAACCTGTCGAGCTTGTAGACCAAAACGATTTCCCATTGATGCTTTGCGCTATCGTGCAACATCTTCTGAAACGCCGCGCGGTTGTCGTTAGTGCCTGTCATAGCTCTGTCGATATACGTGTCAACTATGAGTATGTCATTTCTTTGAGCGTAATCGTTACATACCCTTAACTGACCTTTAATAGACTGCTCTGTCTGTTTTTCCGAACTGTACCTTGCATTCGTTTCAAAAAAACTAACTAAAAAACGAAAAAGTAGCTTAAATCAAATTGCTTGGGATATAGCAATTTTTATCGTCTATCGGGAAAGGTTGTTCGCACATACAGACGATACCGCCCGTGCCGCGGACAAGAGAAGCTTTTTCAAGCAGTTCGTACTTTTTAACTTCTTCCTTGATGCTCACGCGGGGCGCAAATCCATTATTTTGTTAAAAACGCAAGAAAGGACGTGTAAACGTTCGTCCTTTCTCGTGCCCGATTTTTGTTTATGATGAATTAAAGGGCAAAACGAATGGCTTTTAGTTTACAAAACGATAAACTAAAAGCCGTAAAACGTTGAAAGATTTACTATTGCAAACGCGTATACGGTGCGGTATAATATAATAAATCAAAATTGATCGGAATAATTTTCGCGTGGTCGCAAGGGCGTTTTTGAACGATCGATACAAATATAAACGATAATTGAACAAGGAGAAAACCATATGAAAAAAATGAACAAGATCTTATCCGTGCTTTTAGGTTTTACTACGCTTTTATGCGTGGCGTTGGTAGGTTGTTCCGGCGAAGAAGAGCCCGTCGGCGAAAAATCGAGCGGCAACGGGTTTACCGTAATAAGGTTCTGGAACGGCTTCACCGGTAAAGACGGGGAGACGATGGATAGGATCGTCGCTAATTTCAACGAAGAAATGGGCGAGCAATACAACATGAAAGTTTACGTAGACAAGATCCCGTGGGATACGCTCTTTACGAAGATCACTACGACGAGTTCCAACCTTAAAGCCGCTCCGCATATCGTTGCGATGTCGGCTTCGCGCATATCGAACATGCAGTCAAGGGGCATACTGAAAGAGCTTGACGGCGTTGAAGAATATCTCGGCGTATCTGCGCAAGATTATATCACGGCTGCGTGGAACGGCGGCGTTCTTTCAAACGGAAAGCGTTACGGCTTCCCATTGGACGTTCACCCGACCGCAATGTATTATAATAAAGACTTGATCTCCGAAGAAGAGATTCCCGCGACGTGGGCGCAATTCACCGAAATATGCAAAGCCAAAACCAAAGACGGCGTTTACGGTTGGGCGGTTCCGTCTATGTATTCGGTGACCAAAGACATTTTTTTAAACATGCTATATACGAGCGGCGGAAGAGTGTTCGATTCAAACGATAAAGCGATATTCAATTCTTCCGTAGCGGTCGAAAAACTGACGAATATTTACGATTATATCCACGGTGAAACTCCCGTATCGCCGAAAGACGTAGGCGCGGGCGGCGACTTCACTTTGTTTACACAGGGCAAATCCGTATTTTATTTTGACGGGCCTTGGCTTATAAACACTTTCGGACTGTTCGATAACCCCGAAAGCAATATCGGCGTAGCTCCCTGTCCCGATTCAATAGGCGACGGGCAGACCAACTTTGCAGGCTCCCATCAGTTTACGCTTATGTCGAACACCGTCACGAACGACAATATCAAGAACCTTTGCTATGTGTTTATGAAATACGTAAGCGAACACTCTTACGACTGGGCTTTGGGCGGTCAGGTCCCCGCGCTCAAATCCATACACGAGTCCGAAAACTACAAATCGCTCGCCGCGCTCAAACCGTTTACGGAAATGGCGTATAAAGCTACTCTCGGCGAGATAGGCTATAAATATTGGTACGAAGGGTACCTTAACGTCGGCGTTGCCGTTTCCAACGCGTGCTCGAAAATCAGTTCTCCCAAAGACGCTCTCGACACGGGCGTAAGAGACTTCAACGATTGGCTGGAAGACGAATTATTGTAATACTTTCACGTTTTACGCAATAAGAAATTCGTAAATCAAAGGAGTAAGTTTTGAAGAGATTCAACTTAAAAAAAGCGGTACCGTATTTATTTTTGTCTCCGTATATGGTGTTTTTCATCGTATTCGGAATGGTTCCGCTCGTCCTTTGTATCGTCATAAGTTTCACCAAATGGGACTACGCTTCCCCTATGGAGTGGTACGGTCTGAACAACTTCAAGTTGCTGTTCGGTGCGATAGGTTCGGGAAAAGTCAGTAAAGATTTTTGGCAGGCGGTTCTCCACACCTTGTTATTCGTGGTCGTGGAAACGCCTATCCTTATAATAATACCCTTGCTTTTGGCTACGCTTATAGCCCGATGCAAGGCGGTAAGAAGTTTCTCGATGGGCTTTTTCTACTTCCCGACCATACTTTCCATTACTACCGTCTGCATACTCTGGAATTTCTTACTCGACACGAATTCGGGTATCATAAACCACTTGCTCGGCGATACCGTGCCGTGGCTCACACAGATGCCGTACGCCTGGATGTCCATCTTCTTTATGTCGACCTGGTGGGGCGTAGGCGGGAACATGATACTGTACGTCGCCGCGATCGTTAACGTTCCGCAGGAGCTTATAGAAGCGTCGAAGATAGACGGCGCGGGCGCGTTCAAAAGGTTTTTCATAATTATTCTGCCGAGCATAAAGACAACGCTTATCTACACTATAATCACCACGACTATAGGAAGCTTCAATATGCTCGGACAGGCTCAGGTCCTGACCGCCGGCGGGCCTAACAACGGCACGCGCACGGCTATGATGATAATATACGACACGGCTTTCGGCGGAAGCAATAATTTCGGCAGGGCGTGCGCGATGGCGCTTGTATTCGGCGCGATAATGCTCGCGTTTACGATAGCGTCGTACAGAATACAGGTACGCAACGCGGAGGACTGATAAATGAAATTCGACGTTTCAAAAAGAAGTCTTAAAAGCAGATGGCTCGAATATCGGAACAACCATTCAGCGAAACATATCATCGTATCCGTCGCGTTGTATCTCGCGTTGTTTTTGTGCGCGATGGTCATTCTTTTGCCGTCGGTATGGGCGGTGATGACTTCCTTCAAGGAAGAGACGGCGGTACTCGACGCAAACGTGACTCTCTTCCCTAAAAAATGGATACTCGATAACTATAAAGACATACTCGCAAACCACAACGTTCCCATATTCACCTGGTTCTGGAACAGCCTTAAAATAGCCGTGACGAACGTCGTTTTGTATCTGCTGATAGCTTCGATGGCGGCTTACGCGTTTTCAAGGCTTAAATTCAAAGGTCGCGAAGTTCTGTTCTGGATAGCCATGTCGTCGATGATGATACCGGGCGTAATAAACATTATTCCGAATTACGTCATAATCGACAAACTCGGGCTTGTAGACAATATGTTCGCCATGGTCTTGCCGGGACTTGGCGGGATAGGCGGGGTGTTCCTGCTTCGTCAGTTCATGAAGAACATCCCCACGTCTTACGACGAAAGCGCGAGAATAGACGGCGCGAACGAATTTCAGATATATTTTAAGATAATCGTACCGCTGTGTATACCCGTACTCGTGACGCTTGCGATATTCACGTTTCAAGGCAGTTGGAACGATTACGTCTGGCCGCTTATAGTGACCAATTCGGCTCAATCAAGGACTTTGACCGCGGGGCTTGCGACTTTTTCGGGCAGTTACGCCCATCAATACGGAAAGCAAATGGCGGGCGCCGTTTTATCGGCTCTTCCTATTCTGCTCGTGTTTATATTCGGACAAAAATATTTTATTAAAGGTATATCGATAAGCGGGGGTGTGAAAGGATAGTGCGTAGTTTTTACAAGAAGTATTCCCCTGATCCGACTCTTGAAAGAAAGGATTACGAGTTTTTGTGCGGAGAGTGGGATTTCGCCTTTGCCGAAAGCTTCGACGACGAAGCAGTCTTCGATAAAAAAATAATCGTGCCGTTCAGCTACGAGTGCGCGGCGAGCGGGATAGGCGACGAAACCCCGCGCGACTACGTTTTTTACAGAAGAAAATTCAACGTAAAAAAACACGACGGAAGCGCTTTGTTGCATTTTGAAGGCGTCGACTATCATTGTCGTGTCTACGTCAATAAAACGCGCGTTTGCGAACATAAGGGCGGCTATACGAAGTTTTGCGTCGACGTTACCGATTTCGTTACGGCGGGCGAAAACCTGCTTGAAGTAAGAGTTTTCGACGGCTCGGACAAAGCTCAGATGCGCGGCAAACAGAGAGTCGGAGATAAAAGCTACGAATGCTGGTACGTCCAGACCACGGGGATATGGAAACCCGTATGGATAGAATACGCGGGAAGCGTTTACGTCAAGGAATTGAGTATTACGGCAAACGACGACGGCGCGGTAAAAGCGGAAATAAAGCTCAATAAAAAAGCCTCCGTCACGATGACGGTCACTGCGCCCGACGGATTGAGCCAAACGGTCGCGTCTAATTCCGAAACGGAAACTCAAAACCTTGCCCTTAAGCTGAAAAGCGTTTATAAGTGGAGTTTTTCCGATCCAAAACTGTATAACGTCGAAGTGACCGTCGACGGCGAAGTTTCCGATAAAGTCAGATCGTATTTCGGTATATGCCGAATAAACGTAAATTCCGACGGAATGTACGTAAACGGAAATCGCGAATATCAGCGCATGATCCTTGATCAGGGTTACTGGCGCGATACGATGCTATCCGCGCCCGACGACGAAGCGCTCGAAAAAGATATCGATCTTATAAAGGCGATGGGGTTTAATGGCGTACGCATACATCAAAAGGTGGAAAACGCGCTGTTTTACTATCTGTGCGACAAAAAAGGTCTTTACGTCTGGGGCGAAATACCGAGCTGTTACGAGTTCGGCGATCGTATGCGCGAAGAATTTACGAGAGACAGCGAGCTTATTTTCAACGATTTAAAAAAGCACGTCTGCGTGGTGTGTTGGCTTCTGTTCAACGAAACGTGGGGCGTTTACGCGATAAAAGACGATATCGCTCAACAAAACTTCGTTACGGCTCTGAAGGGGAAATTCAAAACCATCGACCAAAGACCGATAATTACCAACGACGGGTGGAGCCATCTTGACAGCGATATCCTGTCTTTGCACGAATACGAACAGGACGCCGAAGTTTTCGCAAAAGAATATTCGGATAAAGGAAGAGTAGTATCCACCAAGACTGTCAATACCAACAAATACGGCACTGCTTTTGCCGACGGGTACTCGTACCGCGGTCAGCCGATCTTTATTTCCGAATACGGCGGGATAGCTCTTAACGGCTGCGACGGCTGGGGTTACGGCGACCACGCCGCCGATAAACGCGATTTTGAAATAAGATTGCGTAAAATCGTCGGAGCGGTGAAAAGCCTTGACTACGTTTCGGGCTGTTGTTACACGCAATTCGTCGATACACAGCAAGAAAAGAACGGGCTTTTGTACGAAGACAGAACTCCTAAACTTCCCTTAAAAGTTTTAAACGAAATTTTCGGTTAAAAAAAATGAGAATAAAAATGAAGAAGATTTTTTCCATACTGCTGACGTTAGTAACGTGCCTGGCTTGCGTTTTTCCGCTCGTCGCCTGTGAAGACGGAAAGAGTGAAAACGCGCAAAAAACGAGCGAAAAGTTTGACGTGTCGCTTGATGTCAACGTTGCGTTAAACGGCGGGAAACAAAAGATAAGCAAGTATATTTACGGGCAGTTTATCGAACATCTCGGCGCCGGCGTTTACGACGGGATATGGTCGGAAATGGTGCTCGACAGAAAGTTTTATTACGAAATAGGCAAAAAAGGT
>CACXHH010000151.1 GCA_902767455.1 uncultured Eubacteriales bacterium | reverse complement strand
TTTCGGACACCGTGACGGAAGTCTTTGACGACGACGGAAACACGATAGGCCGCGAATGAAGCGAGTGCGCGCAAATAGGCGTTGCGACGAAAGCGTCGAGTTTAGGCGTCATTATCGGTCCGCCCGCGGAGAGCGCGTAAGCCGTAGAGCCCGTAGGCGTCGCGACGACGAGCCCGTCGGCAACGTAGGTATCGACTAATTCGCCGTCTATCCTTAAAATCACTTTGACGCATTCGCTGGCGTTTGAATCGTACTCGTAATTTTTGGTCACGGTAAGGTCGTTAAGCGCGTAATAAGTTTCGCCGCCGTATTCGATCTTCATCAGCCTGCGCTTTGAAAATTTTAAGTTTCCGCTCTTAATATCGTTTACGAGAAGTTTCATCTCGCTTTCTTCGTAGCTCGTCAAAAAGCCGACGTTCCCCGTATTTATGGCAACGATGGGTATTTTGTCAACGGCTAACTTACAGGCGCGCAGAACGCTTCCGTCGCCGCCGAAAACGATGAGAAGATCTATCTTCCCGTCCTCTATTACGCTCGCGTCGTCAAGGTCGCAATAGAAAAGCCCTTCGCCTTTTAACGCGGTTTTGAGCTTTTCGGACGCCGCGACCGAGCGGGCGTTGTTTTCTCTGAAATAAAAACCTATCATAAATCGATAAAAACAAAACTACAATATATAAAACCGTCGTTTATAGCGCGGAAAACGCGTTAATCACGGGTTTTTCCGTCGGCTTCGTCAACTACTTCGAGCACGTACTTTTCGCCGACCGAACTACCCGAAAAATCAAGATATACGAGATATTCGACGTTCTTTTTTTCGTTGAGCGGAGAGTAGGTAAAATCCTTGACCGAAAAGCCGAGCGAAACACAGAAGTTATAAAGGTCTGCGACCACCCGTTTGCGAACGGCTTTATCAGTGAGAACGCCGCTCTTGCCGAGATAATTTTTTCCGCATTCAAACTGAGGTTTTACGAGAGCTATGACCGCGCCGAAGGGAGATATTAGCTTCTTTATCACGGGCAAAATTATTTTGAGAGATATAAAAGAACAGTCCACGACCGCGCCGTAAAGTTCTTCGGGAAAAGAGTGTTTATTAAGATACCGTGCGTTCGTTCTGTCCATAACGACAACGCGGTCGTCCGACGAGAGAGAAGCGTCGAGCTGGTTTTCGCCAACGTCTACGCAGTAAACGCGTTTCGCGCCGTTTAAAAGAAGGCTTTGAGTAAAACCGCCCGTCGACGCGCCGATATCGGCAAAAACCTTGTCTTTACAATCAAAATTGAAAACTTCTATGGCGCGATTCATTTTATACGCGCCGACGGAAACGTAATTTACGCCCGTTATTTTTATTTTTGCCCCGTCGTTCGCGTTAAAAGAAGGCTTTACGACCTTCTTGCCGTCGACGGCAACTTCGCCCCTTGATATTGCTTCGGCCGCCTTGTTTCGTGAAGGATAATATCCGTTTGAATATAAAAAAGCGTCAAGTCGCATCAGTATGTCCTTGCGGCGAGTTTTTTTATAAGTTCGGGATAAAAACCGTCGGAACTGAGCCCTGCCTGCTCGGCAAGTTCAAGGCACCTTTCTTTAAGCCCGTCGATCAATTCTTTCGTTTTTTCCTTTCCGTAAACGGAAATCGCCGTCACTTTACCGTATTTTTCGTCTTTCCCGAGCGTTTTTCCGACTAATTTTTCTTCGCCCGATACGTCGAGAAGGTCGTCGGCGAACTGAAAGGTCACGCCGAGTTTTTCGGCGAATTCTTCAAGGGCGGGAGTATATCTTCCGCAAAGCAACCCCGCCGAAACGATAGCCGCTTTAAACAGCTCTGCGGTTTTCAATTTATCGACTTTCAATAGATATTCTTCGCTGTTTTGTTTGTTTTCTTCGTCAATATCGTAGGCTTGCCCGCCTATCATTCCGAGATAACCAGCGCGCTCGGCTATATACGAACACGCTTTGACGACGTTTTCGCTGCCCCCGCAGTCCGAAACGACCTTAAAACACATTTCAAAAGCAAAATTCAAAAGCGCGTCGCCCGTTATTACGGCGTAATCTTCGCCGAACGTCTTATGCGTCGACGGTTTTCCGCGGCGCATATCGTCGTTATCCATTGCGGGCAGATCGTCGTGAACGAGCGAATAGGTGTGAATACACTCTATAGCCGCCGCCAAAGGATAAAACCGTTCGTCTTTTGAGCCGAACGCGTCGAGCGCAGACAAAAACATTACGGGGCGCAGTCTTTTGCCGCCTGACGATACGCTGTATTTCATAGCGTCGCCAAGCTTTTGCTGCGCGGCTGAAAAACGTTCGTTTATTTCGTTTATAAGCTTCTCAACGATAGCGAGATAGCTTTCGTATCTTTTTTGAAAATCCATAATCTTTAATCGATAATCACTTGTTTTATCGTCAAAAATCACACGCTCAAAATTTACAAATCAATCTTTGTTTACGACCGAGTTTTCGTAAGCTTTTACCGTGTTACTCATAAGATAAGCGACCGTCATCGGACCGACGCCGCCCGGAACGGGAGTAATATAAGAGCATTTTTCGGCAACGGAAGCAAAATCGACGTCGCCTTTCAAGCCGTTTTCCGTTCTGTTTATGCCTACGTCGACGACGACCGCGCCTTCTTTTACCATATCGGCGGTG
>CACXHH010000150.1 GCA_902767455.1 uncultured Eubacteriales bacterium | reverse complement strand
TGTCAGACGGCATAAGAACGCCGATCCAACGTGTAACGCTGTAGTTTCCCTATGTTAAGTTGCGGAGCCGACGAAAAAAAAGCAGATATATGCCGTCTTTCTTTCCGTCTGTCTGTCAGAGATTGTCGCACACTTCATCCGGCTTGTCAACTCCCTAAATATAAAATCTATAATATTATATTATCTTCTATCGAAAAGTTCAAGCGTTTCAAGCCCCTTTTAAGCAATTTCATCAATTTTCACAAAGCATCACCCGACATTAAAACGATGTTTATATAAATCAACAATTTTCTCCGTTCCAAACAAAAAGGACTTAAAAATCAATCAGAATCCTTGAATGCTCACCGCTTGAAAGTGCAATTACCGTTAAATTATGGTTTTTCATAAAATCCCTGACGGAACAGCACTTGAGCTGCGTTTTTTACTTAATCGGTAATGGTATACGTCGGAACGAGTTCGGAAACGAGTTTTTTCATTTCGTCCGTTTCTTCGTACGCCGCGTGCGCCGTCGCAACGCCGATAAAGGCGCTTACGCCAAGCGATAGCGAAGGAGCGAAAACTAAACTGAACGCCGCTAAAAGAAGCGTTCTTAACTTACGTTTTGCGTTTGCCGTTTTTTCTCCTTTTTGGCGCTTTATTTCGCGCCGAATAAAATTATAGCGTTTTAATATATGTAACGCGCACTCTTTTCGGTTTACGGTTTATACGGGTATTTTACGCGCACGCGTTACAATAATATACAAACGCGAATTGTTATATCACTTTTTTTGCGAAAAAACAAGCGTAAAAAGATAAAAATCAGGAATAACCGTTCGCAAATTTTATCAAAATTTGCGAACGAAAACGCTTGACAAACCGTTCATAATAGTTTAAAATACGAATTAGGATTTTAAAATCGCGGGAGCAAAAAGAAAAATGGACGAAAGAGAATTTTTTTACGAGTTCGGCAAAACGCTGTATAAAATCGACGGGTTTTACGCCGAATACGCAAAAAAGAGCAAAGTAAAAGAAAATCTCTTATGGATATTGTACGCGCTAAACGACGGAAAATCGCACAGTCAAAAAGAGATTTGCGACGGCTGGGATCTTCCGAGAACGACGGTAAACACCATCGTCAAAGAGCTTGAAGCTTCAAAATACGTTGAATTATCGCAGATAAAGGGCGAAAAGCGCGAGCTCGAACTTTCTTTGACAAAAAGCGGAAAGCTTTACGCCGAAGAGCTTTTAAAAGGGCTTTACGAGATAGAAAAGCTCGCCTATAACGCGATTAACGCGTCGGAAGTTCTTCGGGCGATGCAAAACGTTCTCGAAAATTTATATAAATGCGAAAAGGAGCTTATAAAATGAAAAAATCGTTATCCGTACTTTTGATTTTAGCTACGCTCGTTTTATTTACGGCGTGCGCGGCAACTTCCGCCGCGAGTGAAAAATCGGGCGGTTCGGCTTCGGGCGTAAGCGGCGTTTCGGCTTCGGCTGACGCGGGCGAAAGCGGCGAGAGCGGCGCGCAAGCGGCAAAATCTGTCGTCGTTTACTTTTCGAGAACGAACAACACCGAAAAGATAGCCGAGTTTATCGTCGAGCTAACCGATTCCGACGAATACGAGATACAGGCGAAGGTGCCTTACACCGACGCAGATATCAACTACAACGACTCGAATTCGAGAACTTCGCGCGAGCAGAACGATCCTGCCGCCCGTCCCGAATTAGGCGGCGAAGCCCTTGATTTAAGCGGTTACGGCGTAATTTATTTAGGCTATCCTATATGGTGGGGGCAGGCGCCCAAGATACTGTATACCTTCGTCGAAACGTACGATTTATCGGGCAAAACGGTGATACCTTTCTGCACTTCGGCTTCGAGCGGTATCGGTACGAGCGCTACCAACCTTGCAAAGAGCGCGCCATCCGCGCAGTTTAAGGTCGGCAAAAGGTTTTCGGCAAGCGCCGATAAGAGCGAAGTCGAAGCGTGGCTCAAAACGGTCGCGCTAAGCGGCGTAAACGACGAAAATAATTCGGGATCCACCCAAGGCGGAAAGGAGAACGCTATGCAGCTTACTATGAAGTTAGACGGAACGAAGGTTTCCGTCGCGTGGGAAGACAACGAGAGCGTAACGGCGCTCAAAGAGCTCGTTAAAACTTCGCCGATAACGATAAACGCTTCGGCTTACGGCGGGTTCGAGCAGGTCGGCCCGATAGGCGCGTCGCTTCCGAGAAACGACGTTCAGACGACTACTTCTTCGGGAGATATAGTTCTGTATTCGGGCAATCAGATGGTGCTGTTTTACGGCTCAAACAGCTGGGCGTACACGAGGCTCGGCAAGATAACGGGGCTTTCGGGCGCCGAGATCAAAAGCCTTCTGAATAAAAGCGGCGTTACGATAACTTTATCGCTCGAATAAGTAATCGCCGCGTAAAGTTTACTTTACATGTTGTCAAATATACTTTACAACGTGTAAAATTTACTTTACATTGCGTAAAATTTACTTTACATTGCGTAAAGTTTACTTTACGATTTGATGTTTCGGATAAAAAACGGGTTTTACGCTTACCGCGCGTAAGACCTTTTTTTATATACGAAAAGTCGGAACGTTGCGTGATAACCGTCGACGACGGAAAATTATACAAAGTCACTTTCGGCATACTAAATAGCGAATAATGACTATTTTTTCACCCCCCTTCGTTATGCTATAATTTTTTCGTAAAACAGGCGCTGACGGCGAAAAACCGCGCCGTTTCGCAGCCGAAAAAATATTTTAGAGGTGAAATATGAAAAGAAAGACGAACTTTATTCTCGTTCTCGCGCTTGCTTTTGCGCTTTGCGTTTCCGCAAGCGTCGCTCTTTTTTTAACCGAAAAGAAGGGCGCGAGCGCGGAAACTGAGAACACGCTTATTTACAAACTCGACTTTTCCGATACGGAAAATCGCGGTAAAAACTCGGCTTCCACCGATTACGCCGCGGCGACTTTCGTCGGCAACGCCGCTTACACGGAAAACGCCGTCAAAGGAAAAACGGCGATTTCTCTTCCGGGCGGCGGAGCGAGAACGAACTACTTCAAGGCTTCCCCCGAAGTTCTCAAAAGGTCGAGCCTTACTATAGCTTTCTGGGCGAAGATACCTTCAAACCGCACGACGTGGGGCAGAATGTTCGAGCTTTACAACGGGCTCGGCGGCACGGAGAACTGCGCTGTATTCTCGGTTATGCCGTACGCGCCCAACTGGTACAACGGCTTGCATATTTACAGCCTTAAAAACAACGCGAGATACGGCGGCGACTACGAAAATATAATCCACGAAGGCGGAGATCCGCTCGCTTCGAACAACACGCCGCAAAGGGCTAATATCCTTCCCGTTTACGACGCCTGGACGCATTACGCTTACGAGTTCACCCCGAACTTTATGAGAATATATCAGAACGGGTATCTCATAATCGAAAAGGAAGTCGATTTCACCGCTTCGACGTATTACGCGGAGAGCGCCAACGTAACTTTCGGCGCCACCACTCTCGCCTGGGACCACACCGCCGATATGAATATGTCCTACGCCGATATAAGGTTTTACGACGGGGCTTTGAGCGCCGAGCAGTTGAAGAGCGAATACGACTTAAAATATACTGACTTTCTGACCGCGAGTTACGACTTCGAGAACGGCACTAACGATCCCGTCCGCGGATATAACGGTACGCTTTGCAACACGGCTTCCATCGTACAAGACGACGAAAAGGGCAACGTTTTATTCGTCGACGGCAAGCAGGGCGGAAGCGATAAAGCAACCCGTTCGGCCATGACCGTTCCGCTCAACACGCTTCAGGGCCACGACGAGATAACCATTTCGCTCGACCTTTATATCGACTCGAATTCGGGCGCTTACGCAAGGGTATTCGAGTTCGCGCCGAGAGCACTTCAGGTGTTGTCGCTTGGCGGAAAGTGGGGCGGCGGCACGATGCTTTTCTTAAAGTATACCAACTACAACGACAAAAACAACCAGACTATCTCCACCAACACCCCGTTCAACACGTGGGCGAATATCGCTTTTACCGCTAAGCCCGGCTACGGCGCTATGTATATCAACGGCTATAAGGTCGCCGAAAACACTTCCTTCAACTACAAGAACTCGCTGTTTTGGGAAGGCTCGGGCGATATGTCGTTCGGAAGAACTATCTTCTGGGGCGATCAGCCGATAACGGGTAAATACGACAATATCAAAATATACTCGGTAGCGCTTACCGATAAGGAAGTTATGAAAGATCTCGGCATAATCACCATTGACGACGATAACGAAGCCGTAGCTTCCGAATGCGGGAAGCTTACCGTCAACTACGTGAGCGGCGCGGCGAAAGTCGAACTGCCCGCGTACGCAGGCGAAGGCGTTAAGGTAGAATGGGCTTCGTCGAACACCGAACTTCTCGCCGCCGACGGCACGATAATCCCCGGCGCGTTCAACGAAACGGTGACTCTTACCGCAACGCTTACGAGAGGAGAGGCGAGTATGACTAAAACGTTTGAACTTGAAATTCCCGCCAAAGAATTTAAAGATATGTCGCTATATAAAGGCGCGGATATAAGCGAAACTTCGTTTGAAGAAGGTTCGTATTACGAAGGGCTTATGGCTACCAACCTTGACTTTATGATGAGTCTTGACAAGGAACGTTTGCTTTACAACTACCGCCTTGTAGCGGGGCTCGATACGCGCGGCGCGGAAAGTTACGGGGCGTGGATATCCACGGCTTCGGGCGGCGCGGGGCAGTTCGAGGCGCATTACGTTATAGCGCTTGCAAAAGCCGCCGTAACCATGCCTGACTATTCGTATAACGGCGAAACGGTCGCCGAAAGGCTCAACTATATGTTTACCGAAATGGCGAAGTGCCAGAAGGCTTATGCCGAAAACAATCCGAGCGAAGCGGGCTACTTCGGGGCTATTACCGTAGACCATTTCTACGCCCTTTTGGAAGGCAGGTCGACCACCAAGGACGGCGCCAGAGTCTGGGTGCCCTGGTATTTTGCGCATAAAGAGCTCGAAATGCTTATCGACGTTTACACCTACGCCGAAGACGAAACGGTAAAAGCCGAAGCTTACCGCATGATGGTCGAGAACGCCGACTGGTGCTATAACTTTACTTCCGGGATAGACGAAAACACGAGGCTCAACGTTCTCAAAAGAGAGTACGGCGGCATAGGCGAAACGCTCTATCAGGTCTATATGCTCACGGGCAGCGTAAACCACTACAAAGCCGCTAAATTCTTTGAAGAAGGAGATTTCCTTAACTATATCCACGACGGCGTAGACCTTTTAAACGGCTTACACTCCAACACGGGTATACCCAAATTCCTTGCCGCGGCTGCCGCTTACGAAGCCACCGGCGACGAATACTATAAGACGGTCGTCGAAAACGCGTTCGATATGATTATGACGCGCACCTACGCCTTCGGCGGCACGAGCAGGGGTGAATTCTGGCAGAATGCGGGCGAGCTTCACACCCACAACGAAACTTGCGAAACGTGTTGCAGTTACAACATGTTGAAGCTTGCCGACTATCTCTATCGCTGGACGGGCGACAAGAAATACGCCGACTACTTCGAACTTACTTACACCAACCACATTTTAGCTTCCATGGCTCCCGACAGCGGGCTTAAAACTTACCACACCAACACGGCGTTCGGGTATTACAAGATATATCACACGATAGACCAGAGCTTCTGGTGCTGCGCGTCGACGGGTATGGAAAGCTTCGCTAAACTCAACTACGGTATCTATTACGCGGGCGAAAACGCTATCCGCGTAAATATGTTCTATCCTTCGACTTACAGATATTCCGAAAACTTCGCTTTGACGCAGAGCGGAAACTTCTACTACGACGGCAAGACCACCTTAACCGTAAGCGGAAACGCGGCTACGACTGTTTCTTTGCGCCTTCCTGACTGGGCTGACGCCGAAAAAGTCACTTTAAAGCTTAACGGCAACGCTCTCAACCTTGCCCCCGTCGACGGCTACTACGATATCACGCGAGAGTTTACCGACGGCGACGTCATCGAATACGAGATAGCTTTCGATTACGCTCTCGATATCTTAAAAGGCTCCGAAAAGACTTACGCCTTAAAATACGGCCCGCTCGTACTCGTTGCCGATCTCGGAACGGAAAACGTGCGCGACGTTCAGGGCAGTCAGCTTACCTTCGGCACGGCGTACACGGGCGGGATAAGCGACAAGATAGTTCTTGACGGAACGCTCGATAACGCCGCTTCCGCAACGCTTACGGGCGGTCAGCTTTACGTAACGCTCAAAACGCTCAATCAGGGCGAGATCACTTTCAGACCGTTCAATCAGCTCTTCCACAACCGTTACGGAATGTATTTCGAGTATTACGACTCGATAGAAGAAATCACCGCCGACTACTTGGTTGAAGGCAACGAATATCTCAACAACTTCGATACGGAGTTGAACCTTGTGGATATGGAAGCTTATTCGATAACAGGTTCGGGAGTTAAGGTCGAAAACGGCAAGCTTTTAACTTCGGACAACACCGAGCTTAAACTTCTTTATTCCAAGCAGTTGAACGCTCCGTACGTAGTTGAGCTCATACTTGCTTCGGCAAAAAACAACGGCGCGATAAACGCAGGTCTTTATCTTCTCGCTTCCGACGCCGCCAACGGTCAGGATATGATAAAAGCTTACAATATCCAGATCGAAAAGAAGGCCGGGCAAGGCGTTTACGATATCAGCGTGTTCAAGTTCTATTCAAGGTATATCGGCAAACTCGCTTCCGCTACGCTTTCGATGCCCGAAAACGGAACGGTTAAACTCCACGTCACCGTTAAGGAAAGTAAGATTTTCGTTTACGTAGGCGAGAACATAAACGCCGTTCTTTCGTTCGATATCGAAGACGAATTTGTCGGAAAAGCCGGTAAGGTCGGTATCCGTTCGCAGTTCAGCGCGATCGAAATAGAGAGTTTCAGGATAATTTCCGCCGAGCTTGCCGTAGGCAAACAGTCGCTCGAAAGCACGATAGCGCTGGCAAACGACGTGAATGCCGACGAGTATACCCCCGCAACGGCTACGGCGTTTACAGAGGCTCTTAACGCCGCAAAGGCGGTGGCACAAGAAGAAAACGCTACGCAGTCCGAGATAAACGAAGCCGATAACGCGTTGAGATATTCGATGTCGCTTCTCATAAAGCGCGGCGACGTCACGCTTTTGATGAAGGCTTACGCAACGTTTACGGCGCTCGATAAGTCTGTATTTACCGACGAAAGCGCGGAAAGACTTATCGCCGTTTTAAGCGAGATAGCGGCGCTTAACGAAGGCGTTTCCGAAGAAGAAGTGAACGCGGCTACCGAAAAACTTTCCGCGGCGCTTCTTAATCTCGAATTGAAAGACGCCCCCGAAACGCCCGTCGACGGTAACGATTCGACCGATACCGAACAAACTTCGAGCGGTAAAAGGGCAAAAGGCGGCTGCAGGTCGTCCGTTCCCGCCGCTTGCGGGCTTATCGCGCTCGGTTCGGCGCTTGCCGCTCTTCTCATAAGGAAGAAACGCGAAGCTTAATAAAGCTTTTATAAAGCCAACTTCGGGCGGGCGCTTGCGTCCGCCCGAAACTTATGTTAAAATAATAGCGTAAGATATGCTACTCTTAACGCGTAACGTAAAAAATAAATTTACGCAGAAAGACGATATGAAATACTTTAATTTTTCGGACAAAGCTAAATTCGATCCCGTTTCGGTCGGCCGCGCGCACATGATAGATAGCGTGCATATAACCCGCACTCTCAGCGATTGCGAGCTGTTTTTCGTTCTCGGCGGGGACGTGTATATCGAGCAGGACAAAACGAAATATCATCTCAAAAAAGGCGACTATTTTTTGAGCGAATCGAACGTCAGCTACGGCGGGTACAGACCTGCGACGGGTGAGTTTTTGTGGGTGCATTTCACGTGCGACGAGTGCTGTTTTTCGGAAAAAAGAGAGTCGGATAACTCCCTTCCGCAGTATGGCAACGTCGGCACGGGCGACGCGGTTTCCGTTACTTTCTCGCTCGTCAACTGCTATTTCTACGTTGAAGGAAAAGAAAAGGTCGTCTGCGAGCTTGTTAAGGCGATACTGCTCGATATCTGCGAGATGACCTGCCCCAAAGAAGCGAAAACGGGCGTAAAGGACAAGCGGTTTCAGTCTGTTATTGACTATTTTCACTGTAACCCGTATTTCAACGAAACGCGGGACATCAGGTCTATGGCTGAATTTTTCGGCTACAGCGAGAAGTATTTTATACGCCTGTTTAAAAAATACGTCGGCTGTTCGCCCGTTCAGTATCTTACGAAGCGTAAAATCCTGCGCGCGCAGGAGATGCTCGTCAATACCGATATGACGGTAAAAGCCATCGCTTTAAGCCTTAATTACGACGAATACTACTTTATAAAACTGTTTAAAAAGAACGTCGGTATCACGCCCAACCAGTACAGAAAAACCATCGCTTTCAATTTCGAGAAGATAATCGATACTCCGAAAAACGAAGGATAGGCAAATATTATCGACGAAAGGAAAACGCCGCCGCGTGAATTTTCACGCGGCGCTTTTTTGCGCTTTTTTTGCGTTATGGGACACTTTTGCGGGCGGCGGAGCATATAAATAAACGTATGAAAAAATGCGTTTTCAACGGCGTGGCGACGGCTCTCGTCACGCCCTTTAAGTACGACGGCTCGCTCGATATCACGGCTTACGAAAAACTTATCGACGAACAGTTAAGAGCGGGCGTAGACGCGCTCGTGACCTTCGGAACTACGGGCGAAGGCTCCACGCTTTCCGTGCCCGAAAAACTCGAACTTTTAGAACGCTCGCTTGCTCGCGCGGGGGATAAAGTGCCGATAATCGCGGCAACGGGCGGGAACGACACTCTTTCTGCGGCAAAGCTTTCGTATTTGGCTTCAAAAATGGGCGCGGCGGCGGTGCTCGTCGTAACGCCTTACTACAACAAAACGGGCGATAACGGGCTTATACGCCACTTTTTTACTATCGCAGACAAGTCCGAAGCGCCCGTTATAGTTTACGACGTGCCGGCGCGAACGGGCGTTAAAATAAGCCCCGAAGTATACGAAAAACTGTATAGTCACCCGAACATCGTAGCAAGCAAAAAGGCAGACGAAGTTTCTGCTTTCTTGGCGGCGAAAAACGCCTGCGGTGAAGACTTTTCGTTTTATTGCGGGTGCGACGAGTTGTTTTTGCCGTTTTTATCCTGCGGGGCGAAGGGCGTTATTTCGGTAGCTTCCAACGTAGTTCCGCAGGCGATAAAGGATATTTATAAGCGTTACGAAAAGGGAAAAACGACTGCCGCGTTAAACGCCCATAACGCCGTTTACGCGCTTATACGGGCACTTTTTGCGGAAACTAATCCTATTCCCGTAAAGTACGCGCTATATAAGACGGGGCTTATAAAAAACGTTTTGCGGCTTCCGCTCACCCAAGCTTCGTCTATCACCGAAAGGGCGATAGATCAAGAGCTTAAAAAACTTGCGGAGAGTGAAAAAAAGTGAAGATAGTCGTTTTCGGAGCGGGCGGAAAAATGGGCGGAGAAACTATCGCTCTTGCCGAAGAGCTCGGGCACGAAGTCGTCGCAAAAGTCGATAAAAAAGAAGGTTATTTAAACGATTTTTCGTTGTTCGACGGCAAAGCCGACGTCGCGATAGATTTTTCGTCGCCGTCTTTTACCGAAGAGTTGATAAGATTTGCGCTTGAAAGGAAACTTCCGCTCGTCGTCGCTACGACGGGGCAGAGCGAATACGAGCTCGGGCTTATAAAAAAAGCTTCCGAAGATATCCCGATATTTCTTTCGCCAAACCTTTCTCTCGGTTTAGCCCAAACGATAAAGGCGGCAAAAAATATCATTTCGGCGTTTCCCGACGCCGACGTCGAGATAGTGGAAAGACACCACGCGCAAAAAGCAGACAGCCCGAGCGGAACGGCGCTGTTTATCGCAAAAAAACTTTCACGCCGCGCCGTCTACGGGAGAGTGGGCAAAAAGAAGCGCGGCGAGATAGGCATATCTTCCGTTCGGTGCGGAAATATCGTCGGCGCGCACGAGATAATTGCGGCTTTCGGCGACGAAGTCATAACTCTTCGCCACGAAGCGCAAAGCCGTCGTGTTTTCGCTTTGGGGGCGCTCGCGGCGGCGGAAAAGATAGTAAACGAAAGAAACGGCTTGTTCGACGTGTTTTCTTTGATCGATGAAGATAAAATTCTTTAAAATGCAGGCATCGGGTAACGATTACGTATTCGTCGACCATACCGAGTTTCAACCGTTCGAAAACTACGCCGAAGTAGCCGAAAGTGTGGCTATAAGGCGATTATCGATAGGTTCCGACGGGTTGGTCGTCCTTTTGCCGTCGAAAAACGCCACCGTTAAAATGCGAATATTCAACGCCGACGGCAGTGAAGGAAAAACTTGCGGCAACGCGTTAAGGTGCATAGGAAAATACCTGTACGAAAGGCGTTTGAAAAAAGAAAAAGCGTTTACCGTGGAAACGCTTTCGGGCGTTAAAACTTTACGAATACTTGACGGCGCGGCGGAAGTTTTAGTCTGCGTCGATATGGGCGCCGCTTCGTTTTCGCCTGAGAGCGTGCCCGTTTTAAGCGAAAGCGCGGTTGTTTCCCGTCCTTATACAGTCGGGGAGAGTACGCTTTATATGACGTGCGTATCCGTCGGCAACCCGCACGCCGTGTTTATCGTCGACGATTTCAACGGGCTCGATATCGACGGTATAGGCAAACTCGTAGAAAGCGACGGGCTTTTTCCCGACAAGACGAACGTGGAGTTCGTTCGCGTTTTGAATAGCCGCGAGATAGCCGTCAAGGTGTGGGAGCGCGGCAGCGGAAGAACGCTCGCGTGCGGCTCGGGAGCGTGCGCTTCGGTCGCGGCGTGCGCGATTAACGGCGTTATAGACAGACTTTTGCCCATAAAAGTCAACCTTGAAGGCGGGTGCGTCGTAGTCAGAACAGACGAAGATTACCGATTAAAGCTTGAAGGCGGCGCAAAGTTCGTGTTTGAAGGAGAGTACGAATATTTTAAAGATAAGCGATTATTTTAAATGCAAACGCGGCGACTATCTGTTCGCCGCAGTTGCAAAAGAAATAGAAAAGTATAAAAAAGCAAACCCGAACGCCGATATTATCTCGCTCGGGGTAGGCGACGTGAGCCTTCCGCTTGCGCCTATCGTCTGTGACGCGTACGCCAAAGCCGCGCTCGAACTTAAAGAAAAATCGACTTTCCGCGGCTATCCGCCCTATTACGGTCACGACTTTTTAAAGAGCGCTATCGTCGGGTATTATAAGGATAAAAGCGTTGATTTGAGCGACGACGAGATATTCGTGTCTGACGGGGCAAAACGCGAGTTAAACGACCTATTGACCGTCTTTTCTGATTTTGACGCCGTTATAACGAGCCCGTCTTATCCCGTTTACGCCGACGCATGCGCCGCGCGCGGCGCGAGAGTGGAAATAGTTGAAGCGAGCGCCGAGAACGGTTTTATACCGCTACCCGAACGGGTAAAAACGAAGGGCGGCGCCGTCGTGTATCTGTGTTCGCCTTCTAACCCGACGGGCACGGCGTACCCGCGCGAAGTTTTGAAAAGCTGGGTGGAGTTCGCGCTGACGAGCAGATCGCTGATAATTTTCGACGCCGCTTACGAATCTTTTGCGTCGGGAGATATTCCGCGCTCGATATACGCCGTCGAAGGGGCGAAAATGTGCGCGATCGAAGTGTGTTCGCTCTCGAAAAGCGCAGGTTTTACGGGGGTAAGGTGCGGGTGGACGGTTATCCCGAAAGAACTCGTTTCGGGCGGCGTTCGTCTGAACGACGCTTGGAAAAGACGGCAGGCAACGGCAACGAACGGAGTGTCTTACCCCGTGCAAGCGGCGGCTGCGGCGGCGCTTTCGGATAAGGGGCGTGAATACACCCGCGAAGCCGTGAAATATTATCTCGAAAACGCGCGGATATTGAAGTCGACTCTCGTATCTTGCGGTATCGAGTGTTACGGGGCGGAAAATTCGCCTTACGTTTTTATGAAATGCCCGAACGGGTTTGACGGACAGAATTTTTTTGAATTTGCGCTTAAAAACGCGCAAGTCGTCGTAACTCCCGGCGGCGGATTCGGCGAAAGCGCGAAAAACTACGCGCGCCTTTCGGGGCTCAACGACAGGGGAAAAACGGTAGTCGCGGCGGAAAGATTGAGAAGAATTCTGGATAATCAGGAATAGTCGACTGCAAATTTTTACAAAAATCAAAATTTGCATATCAATGCGAGCTTTGATATAGCGTCGACATGAATTGCTACGCAATTTACAAGAAATCCGCAATTTTGCTTTCGCGATAGCAAAAAAACGTTAAAAGCTCGCCTATAAGTCGATTAGTCGGTTTTTTTGGATTGTTCGTCGGGCTTTGATAAGGTGGCTTCGGATATCTTTTTCGAGCGGATATCGTGTTTTCTTATCATCTCGACGAGCGCTTTTTCGTTGTCGGAAAGAGCGCGCGTTCCGTAAGGGAAAAGCTCGTCACCCGAGTTTACGGCGGCAAAAGAGTTCGTCGCGTTTTTGGCGGCGGGCTCTTTCTTTTGCGCGGGCGCAGAGGCGCGGAACGCCGTCTGAGCGCTATTGAAGCTTTCAGCCGAAGGCTTATCGCTTTGAGAGCGATCGGCTTGTTCGTTTTTTTTGACGTAAGCTTCGCCCAGACGGGCGATAAAGTCAAGCAGATTGAATTTTTCCATTATAAAAACCCCGTGAGATAGGCGAAAACGCCTGCCGAAAGAAATTCTTTTAAAAAATGCGTTAAAAAGCATTGATTATTTTTCGAATTTAGTTTATAATATCTTTTACTTGAATATTTTAATACGTTAATTTATATGCGCGTCGCCAAAAGATAATTACCTGCGTTTCGATAACTCGGGCGAACATACGGCGGCGGGGCGCGTCAAGGAGTTCTTATGAAAAAGATCGTTTCACTCGTTCTCGTTGCCTGCTTTGCGGTAATAGCGCTTACCGCCTGCGCAGGCAAGTCCTTTACCGGCGTAAAAGATTACGGCGGCACCGTTTCTTCCAACGGCGGATTTGCCGTTCAGAAAGGCGAATACGTTTACTTTATAAACGGTTTAGAAGATTCTACTGCCGAAAACACTTTCGGCTCCGTAGTTAAAGGCGCTCTCGTCCGCGCAAAACTTGCCGATATCAAAAACTTCGGCACCATGCCCGCGAGCGAAGTAGTCGTTCCCAAACTCTTCTACACCGATTATAAAGACGAAGGCACCGGTTTCTATATTTACGGCGATTACGTTTACTACGTAACTCCTTCCGCCGCGAAGGACAAGACGGGTACCGTTTTAAACACCGTTGCCGAGTTTACGAGAACCAAGCTCGACGGCACGGGCACCAAAGTCATGGCGTCGTGCGAAGGGCTTTCCACCCCTTACAGATTCGTTGAAAAAGACGGCAAAGTTTACGTTACCGTTTATACTTCCATGAACGATGAGAACGGTAATTCCGCCAACTATCTCGTAACTTACGACGAAAACGGCAAGCAGGTCAACAAGAGCGCCGCGGTCAACGCGTACATCTTCTCTTCCGACGCTACCGCCGAATACGCTTTCTACGAAAAGAAGGCTCATAACGAAGAACGCGACGAAGACGAAAGCTTCAGCGAAGTTTACCGTTACAGCATGGTCGAAGCCAAAGACGAAAAAGTTCTTCTCGGCGCAGGCAAATATACCGATAAAGAAAACGGCATCGGCACGCAGGGCGTAACGTTCAACCTTATCAAGATGACGAGCGACGCGCTCTATCTTTCGGAAACTTACGTTGACACTTCCGTTTCCACCATCACCCGTTATTACGGCGTTAAACTTTCCGACCTTACGACTGACACCACCGCAAGCTACAGCAAATTCGTGCTTTTAAACAACGGCACGACGGAAGCTTCGTCTATCTTTGCCGCCACTTCCGTTTACCGCGATTTCGAGCATATCATTTATAAAGACGCAACTTACGGAATCGTAAACTACAACTACCGGAATAAAGACGATATCAAGACTTTCGGTATCGAAACTCTTTTCTACGACGCGGACCTTGCTTCCTACACCTATTATTTTGCCGACGACGAATATATGTATTTCTACGGCAACGAATATTATTACAGAGTAAGCATAGCCGACTGCATCGCAAAGACCGCTGCCGTCGAACAGATAACCTACACGCACACCAGCGGCACGAGCGATTTCTTCCGTTTTGAAGTTATCGACGGCGCGCTTCTCATCGCCAACACGCACGACCCGTTCTACGGCTACGTTTGCGCTTACGACGTTGACGCGCTCAACGACCTTACCCCCGCCGAAGGCAAGACCTACGAAGAAACCGTTACCGACTTCATCAACGCCTTTGACGAAGCTACGAGAGAAAAGGTTACCGCCCGCACCAACTACCGCATCGGCGTTATCTCCGACGCCGACAAGGAAGCGCTCGCCAAGTATATGGATAGTAACTATCCCGAAACGAGCAACTCTTCCGCTTCCTGATAAGTTTTTACGACGATACTTCTTTCCGCCGCGAGCCGAAAGGCTCGCGGCGGAAAAAAATACGACAACCGCATCTGATAATTGTGGGAGTAGATTGCGTTCGGGCTTTTGTATTTAAAAGCTTAACGCGATAAGTCAACAATCTCGTTTTCGATAAAGCTTTGCTTCGCAACCTTTTGCGAAGTTATGCGAACAGAAATCTGGCTTATCTTAAATATCGAGACACGACTTCGGCGCGCTTTTTTGTTAAGCGTAGTCGACGTCGCGTTTTTTTTGACCTTTCGTGGCTTTATTGCGGCTACGAAGCATTATTATACGTGCGCGCAATAATAATATATATTAAGGAATAATCGTCGATGTCGATAGCTGAACTTATACTTATTGCCGTGGGGCTTTCCGCGGACGCTTTTGCCGTAGCCGTGTGCAAGGGGCTTTCCGTGAGAGAGGCGAAGCTGAAACATTACCTTTTGATAGGCGCGTGGTTCGGCGGATTTCAGGCGCTTATGCCGCTCATCGGCTACTTTTTGGGCTCGCTCTTTGCCGAATACATAGAGAGCGTCGACCACTGGGTGGCGTTCGGACTGCTTGCCTTTTTGGGAATAAAAATGATAGTCGAAGCTTTGCGAGGCGAAAGCGAAGCTACCGACGGCTCGTTTTCCTTCGTGGCGATGCTCGTACTGGCTATCGCAACGAGTATCGACGCGCTCGCTTCGGGCATTGCGTTTGCCGTGCTTGAAGGCGTAAATATCTTTTTATCGGTAGCCGTGATAGGCGTAACTACTTTCGTGTTTTCCGCGGCGGGGCTTAAAATAGGCAACGTTTTCGGCGCAAAATTCAAAACGGGAGCCGAAATAGCCGGCGGGGCGATACTTATACTTATCGGTGTGAAGATATTGCTTGAGCATTTAGGAATTATTTAATTTATTAACACTTTTTCTTGCGTGGCAAGAAAAAGTCGTTAGGACTGTTTGTCGGAGCCGCTTAACGCGGAAAGTAAATTTCCGCTAC
>CACXHH010000149.1 GCA_902767455.1 uncultured Eubacteriales bacterium | reverse complement strand
GAAAACGGGTTTCTTCCCAAGCAGGTGCAGAGAAAAGATCAGTTCGTCGTATACTTCAAAAACGTTGAAGAAATCGAAAATTTTATAGGGCTATGCGGGGCGAACGGAGCCTATCTCAAACTGAACGAGTTGCAGATAAAAAAAGAGATACGCAACCACGAAAACAGAAAGATAAACTGCGAAATGTCAAACATGACCAAGACTATCGACGCGTCTATCCGCAGTCGCGAAGATATAAAGACGGTCATCGAGTGTATCGGGCTCGAAGGTTTGAGCGAGCCGCTTAAAATCGTCGCTCTTGCTCGCCTTGAAAACGAAGATATGTCACTTCAGGAACTTGCCGACAGCCTGTCTATCAGTAAAAGCTGTTTGACTCACAGGCTGCGCAAGCTTTCGGAACTCGCGGCAATAGTTAAGTAATTAACTTTTTTTCTTGTATTCGCCAAGAAAAAAACGTTAGAACCGTCGGTCGGAGCCGTTTAACGCGGTAAACAAATACCCGCTACGGCTCTCGGCATAATTATATTATTTTTTCGGCGATTTTAGGGCGACGGCTCGAGCCCGTAAAAAATCGCCCGACGACAATTCATAATTCCTGATTTTAAAAAACGGCTGTCGCCCCAAAAGGCGACAACCGTTTTTCTATCACGCAATAACGTTTATCAATCTGTTTACTATAACTATGACCTTCTTGACGGGTCTACCGTCGAGCGCCGCTTTTATCTCTTCGTTTTCGAGCGCGGCTTTTTCGATCTCTTCTTTGGTAAGGCTCTTTGAAAGAACTATCTTCGTTCTCATCTTGCTGTTTATCTGAACGGCGTATTCGACTTCGTCTTTTACGAGTTTTGTTTCGTCGTAAGCGGGATAGGCTTCGGCAAATACGCTCGTCTTGTTCCCCAGTTGCGACCACAGTTCTTCGGCAAAATGCGGAGTGCAGGGGGCGAGAAGAAGTAGCATTTTCTTCATAGCCGACTTCATCAGCACGGTGTTCTTCTGAGCTACACCGTCGTACTTGTTGAGCGCGTTCGTAAGCTCCATAAGCCTTGCTATCGCCGTGTTATACGACAAAGCGTTCATATCGTTATCGACCGATTTTATCGTGTTGTTGAGCACGAAATCGAGTTCTTTTTCTTCCGCGCCGTACTTGTCGGCGTTCTCGTCGGGCATGGCGAATATTTTATTGAACAGCCTTTCCACTCTGTCGGCGAATTTTGCTACCGACTTGATCCCGTCGTCGTTCCACGGGCCGCCGTCAACGTAGTTGAAGCCGAACATAAGATACAATCTCAAAATATCGGCGCCGTATTCCTTGACGTAAGGGTCGGGCGAGATGACGTTGCCTTTCGACTTACTCATCTTGTTTCCGTCAGGTCCGAGAATAGTCCCTTGGTGGGTGAGCGACGTAAACGGCTCGTCAAAGTTCAGATATCCCATATCGCGAAGAGCCTTCGTAAAGAACCTTGCGTAAAGAAGGTGCATGCAGGCGTGTTCCGCGCCGCCGACGTATTTATCGACGGGAAGCATCTTGTTGATTATTTCGGGATCGAACGGCATATCGGCGTTATGCGCGTCGGGGTATCTCAAATAATACCAACTCGAGCAGACGAAGGTGTCAAGCGTGTCGGGATCGCGAAGCGCGTCGCCGCCGCACTTGGGGCACTTGCAGTGCATAAACCCTTCGTGCTTTGCCAAAGGCGATTTACCGTCCGGCTTGAATTCCACGTCGTACGGGAGCTTGACGGGAAGATCTTTATCGGGAACGGCGACGTCGCCGCAGTGCGGGCAATGAATGATGGGGATAGGAGCGCCCCAGTAACGCTGACGGGAAATAAGCCAGTCGCGCAGGCGGTAGTTTACCTTGAACTGCGCCTTGCCTTCTTTTTCGAGCTTTGCAACGATAGCCTTTCTCGCTTCGTCGCCGAATAGCCCGTCGAATTCGCCGCTGTTTATAAGGTAACCGTCCTCGGTGTAGGGGAGAGTCGCCGTGCCTTCCTTGTTAGTTATGACCTGGTTTATCGGCAGACCGTATTTTGTGCAGAAGGCGAAATCTCTTTCGTCGTGAGCGGCAACGCCCATTACCGCGCCCGTGCCGTAGCTGTACAAAACGTAGTCGGCGGCGTAAATGGGAACTTTTTTGCCGTTTGCGGGGTTTATGGCGTAAGCGCCGATGAATACGCCCGTCTTTTCACGGTCGGAAGAAAGCCTGTCTATCTCGTTGGTCTTTGCGGTAGCTTCAACGTACGCGGCAACGGCTTTTTGCTGCTCCGGCGTCGTGAGCTTGGCAACGAGCGGGTGTTCGGGGGCGAGCACTACGTACGAAACGCCGAAAATGGTGTCCGCGCGCGTAGTGAATACTTTGAACTCGTCACCGCTTTCGGCGGTAAAAGTAACTTCCGCGCCGAAAGATTTGCCTATCCAGTTTTTCTGCATAAGCTTTGTCTTTTCAGGCCAGTCGAGCCCGTCGAGCCCTTGCAGAAGCTCTTCGGCGTACTCGGTTATCTTAAAGAACCATTGCGTAAGGTTTTTCTTGACGACCGTTGAACCGCATCTTTCGCAGACGCCGCCCGCCGCCTGTTCGTTGGCAAGAACGGTGTTGCACGAAGGACACCAGTTGACTGGCGCTTCCTTTCTGTACGCAAGCCCTTTTTCGTAAAGGCGAAGGAACATCCATTGAGTCCACTTATAGTAATCGGGCAAACACGTCTTGATCTCTGCCGACCAGTCGAACATGGCGCCGATGCTCTTTAACTGTTCTTCCATCGTTTCGATGTTTTTGAGCGTGGAATCCTGCGGGTGGATACCCGTTTTTATGGCGTAGTTTTCCGCGGGAAGCCCGAAAGCGTCGAATCCCATAGGTTGGAAAACGGCGTAACCCTTCATCTTCTTATAGCGCGCGTAGCTGTCGGCAAGGCCGTAATTGTACCAGTGCCCCATGTGCAGTTTTGCGCCCGAAGGGTACGAAAACATTTCAAGACAATAAAACTTTTTGTCCGTTTTGGTCTTGTCAAACTCGTTGAGTTTGTTATCTTCCCAGTATTTTTGCCATTTTTTCTCGATTTCAGGCATGTTCATAGTGAAAACTCCGTTTGCGGCTGTTCCGCAATAAAATATAAAGTTATTATAACATTATAGAAAATAAAATGCAAAGCAAATGCGTGTTTTTTTTAAACTTCAAGGCTATTTATTTGACGCTTTTTTCCGTTTCGGGTGTTTG
>CACXHH010000148.1 GCA_902767455.1 uncultured Eubacteriales bacterium | reverse complement strand
GAGCAAAGAAAAGAATATCGAAGAGATAATAGAATTCTTCCCGTCGCTTCTTGAAAAAGAGCCCAAGGCAAGGCTTCTTATCGTCGGCGACGGGCCCGACAAGGCGCATCTTGAAAAACTCGTCAAAGACTACGGGCTGAGCGACAGCGTCAAGTTTTCGGGAAGAGCGGGGCAGAACGAACTGTATAAATATTATAAGCTCGGAAAGGCTTTCGTCAGCGCGTCGACTTTCGAGATGCACAGCCTTACCTTCCTTGAAGCCATGGCTTGCGGACTGCCGCTTTTATGCCACGACGATCCGTGCCTTTTAGACGTCCTGTACGAAGGCGAAAACGGCTTTACGTTTACGGACCGCGAGTCTTTCACTTTGAACGCGCTTAAAATTCTCGACGACGAAGAGCTTCAAAAACGCTTATCCGATAAATCACTCGAAAACTCCAAAAACTTCGACGACTACACCTGCGCGCAGAGAACGCTCGAACTTTATCGCCACGTTATCGACGGTAACTTCGACGAATTGTGCGTCGATTGACGAATTTTTCGCCACGTAAAAATACGCGTTCGCCGCGTTTAACCGTATTCCGACGAAGTTCTACATCATAACGAAAATCAAGCCCGCCGCGTTTTGCTTCCCGCAAAACGCGGCGGGCTTTTCTTTATCAAAAATCATAGCGAAAACATATTCTGTTATAAGAGAAAAAGGTGCGAAACACTGCGCACCGTTTCGTTTTACTTTTTACTTACGGAGGAATTTTTACTTATGATCAATACAGCCACCGCCATAGGGTTTACGATAGTTTTCGTTGCGACGGCGGCAGGAGCGGCGCTCGTGTTCTTTTTCGGAAAGACTTCGACGGGCGGCGCGCATGGAGCGGCGTTTTCGGGGCTTGCGGCGGGAATAATGGTCGCGGCTTCGGTGTTTTCTTTGCTGTTGCCGTCGATAGACGGGTTTTCGCGTTACGGCGATCTCGCGTTTTTGCCGACGACTATCGCCTTCGCTCTCGGCGGAGTGTTTTTATCGCTCACCGACGTAGGCGTAAGAAAGATAATGGGTAGCGACGAAAAAGATAACGCTAAGTATTTTAAGCCCGTTAAGATGTTTTCGGCGATGAGCGTACACAATATCCCCGAAGGGCTTGCCGTAGGAGTCGCGTTCGGGAGCGCCGCGCTCGGCGGAAGCGAACAGCTTGCGGCTTTGGCGCTTGCAATAGGGATAGCCGTACAAAACTTTCCCGAAGGCGCGGCGGTATCGATACCGTTAAGAAGCGAAGGTATAAGCCCGTTAAAGGCGTTTTTGCTCGGCGCGGCAAGCGGGCTCGTCGAGCCGATAGCCGCTATCGTCGGTTTTGTATTTTCAACGAGTACGGCGTGGCTTTTACCCTACGTTATGGCGTTCGCCGCGGGAACGATGATATTCGTCGTCGTAGAAGACATGACGCCTTCGGAAGATAAAACAAAGATATACGCCTGGTCTTTTATGATAGGCTTTGCGATAATGATGGCGCTTGATATAACGTTATAATTAACGGTTTTTCTTGCCTTCGTCAAGAAAAACCGTTAAAATGAAGTTTTCGCTGACGCGAAAATGAAGTATGTCTTACGGCGTATTTTAATTTTATATTATATTATCGGCGATTTTAGCCCGAAGGCCTTCATGGCACGCCGTCAGGTAAAATCGCCACGACCGATAATTCCGCTTTCCGCTTTCCGCATCCGAATTAAAAAATCTCGCCTTTTGGGCGAGATTTTTTATTACACGTTCGAGTCTTCCATATTTTTGGAAACGGTGCGCTGCTCGACGTTGAAAGCGGCGGCTTGCGATTTATCGGCGTTGTCGGAAGAATTATCTCCCGCTTCCGCATAGCTGACGGTGACCTGCGGGAAGGGTATATTGATACCGTTTTCGTCAAACACCATTTTGATCTCTCTGTTGAGCGCTCTTTGAGCGACGTAGTAGTCCGATTCTTTTACCGTCGCAACGAACAGAAGATTTACGCTCGAAGCGGCAAGACTGTCAACGCCTTTATAGTAAGGACCTTCGACTATTTCGGGGATAGCCTGTTTTATTCTTTCAAGGTTATCCTTGATAACGAGCTCGACTTTGGGGATAGATTCGCCGTACCCTATGCCCACGACGCACGTCGTGACCGAAAGCTCTTTCGACTGGTTGATTATCGTGGATATCTGGCTGTTGTTGACTATTTTGATATTTCCTTGCCAGTCGATTACTTTTGTAGCTCTTATGCCTATTTCGTCGACCGTGCCGCGCCATCCGTCGATAATCACGATATCGCCCACTCTGAACTCGTCTTCAAAGACTATGAACATACCGGCTATTATATCGGAAATAAGCGACTGCGCGCCAAGACCTACGATAAGGCTCAATATGCCCGCGCTTGCGAGAAGCGTAGCCGTATCGACGCCCCACGCGCCGAGAACGAGAAAGACGGCGATTATCGCGATAAGATATTTAAGGAAGTTGTTTATCATCTTGACGATAGTTCTGCTGCGGCTGCTTTTTGCGAGCAAGGTGTGCAAAAACCATCTGACGCACACGGATATAAGCCACGCGACCGCTATTATCTGCACCGACTTTACTATCGGCGGCACGAGTTTGAACAGCGCTTTTAAAACGTTGTTATCCACGACCGTTCCGTCGGCGTATGTAAGCGTTACGAAAAACGACGTCGTTCCGTAAAGCTTATCGCTAAAGACGAACGTCACTGCGGTTATCGCGAGCATAATCAACAGCGCGATGATCGATGAAATACTTTTTTTCTCTCCGTTTTTCATTTTTTATCTCCGTTTTTTATTTACGATAGTGAAGCTTAGCCGCCGGTACTGCCGTCCGACGACGCAACTTTTTCAGTTGTGAAAGTTTGCGTATAAACGACTTTGCCGTCGTCAAGTATACTGAAAGTGTATTCCGTTTCTTCTTCGAGATTGTAGCACTCGCCTTCGGCGGAAATAGTCGAAGTCTTCAGGTCTTTATCTGCTTTCCGAGAATAGTCAACGCCGTTACCCGTGATCGTGACGACGATATCGCCTTTCGGCTCGTAATCGATTATCTCGAAATAGTAACTGACGTAATCCGCGCCCGCGCCAAGTTCGAGCGATACCTGATCTTCGGTCAACCTGAACGCTTCCGTTTCAAACACGGTCGACCAGACGGAATAGCCGTTATCGTTTATCGAGAAGGTGTAATTCGTAGAAGGCGTAAGGTCTGTAAAATAGCCTTGACTAAAAAGCCCGTCGGCGGAATTCCTTACGAAGTTCTCGAAAGTGTTTATTCCGTCGGTCACGGTGACGGTGATATCGCCCGCAGGCTCGTAGCCCGTGACCACGAAATTATAACTTACTTCGTTTGAAGCGGGAGTAATCGAATACTCTATCATATCGTCCGTTATAACGGGATAGAACGGTTCTTCTTCCGCTGCCGTAAAGAACGATTGTTCCCAAAGAATATATTTTCCGTCGGTGATAGAGAACAGATAATCTTTTTCGGGAGTAAGGTTCTCGAAATACCCTTCGCCGAACAAACCTTCTTCTCTTCCGAGTTGCACGGGCTGTGACTTTTTTACGTTTCCGTCGGAAACGGTAACGTTTATATCGCCCGTAGGCGTATACTCGAATATCTCGAAGAAGTAGCTCAACCCTTCTTCGTAAGGAAAGAGTTCAAGCCTTATTTCGTCCTGCGTGAGATATCTTGAATACAGCTTGTTCTTGTCGAGCGTTATTATCCCGAGCGCGTCCGCCGAAACGACGCCTACCGTGACCGCGCCCACCACCGCCGCAATTTTAGTTACGATTTGAGTGACGGCTTCCGAATTCTTTGCGCTCTTACGCTCGCGCGGCGGCTCCGCTCTGTCGTTCCGTTCGTTATAAACGGTCGGTTTTACCGTAGGGTTAAAAGCCGAGCCGACGTCGTTTTTAACGTAAAACTCGTTTTTATAGCTCGTTTTGCCGTTCACGATCTCTATTTTGTTGTATTCGTTATACTCGTTCGGCATATATCCCATTGAAAAAAGCGGCGCGGCGAAAGACTTTTATTCCGCTACCTTTAAAAAAATTTTAAATCTATCACCGTCGTTATTATAACATACCGAAAACAGTTTGTAAACCGCTAAACGAAAATTTTACGCGTAAAAAAAGCATAAATTGAATTAAGAAGTTTAAAAGTATTTACTTTATCGTAAAAATTTGCTATACTTGAATAAGTATAACCTTTCGTAAGTCGACCGACGACGACGGCTATATCGCGTTCGACTTTACGATAAGCGGAGAAATCATGAAGATAGTTTTGAAAAACCTTACGAAAGTATTCAAAAGCAGACAAAAGGACGAAAAAAACGAAGTAATTGCCGTAAACAAATTCGATCTCGAAATACCGGACGGCAAACTCGTAGCGCTTCTCGGACCTTCCGGGTGCGGCAAGTCTACGGCGCTCAACCTTATCTGCGGGCTTGAAACGCCCACCGAAGGACAAGTTTTTTTCGGTGACGACGACGTCACTTCGCTTGCGCCCGAACACCGCGGCGTGGGTATGGTTTTCCAGAACTACGCGCTCTATCCGCATCTTACCGTAAGACAAAACATAACCTTTCCGCTCGAAAACTTCAAAAAAGCAGACAGGCTCACCAAGGAACAGACCGCCGAGCGCGTTGCGGAAGTTGCAAAGCTCGTCGAAATAGAAAATCTGCTGTCGAGAAAGCCCGCCGAGCTTTCGGGCGGACAGCAACAGCGCGTAGCCATCGCCCGCGCGCTCGTTAAAAGACCGAAAGTTTTATTGCTCGACGAGCCGCTTTCCAACCTTGACGCGCGTTTAAGGCTTCAGACTCGCGAAGAGATACGCCGCATACAGCGCGAAACGGGGCTTACGACTTTATTCGTCACCCATGACCAGGAAGAAGCGATGAGCATTTCGGACGAGATAGTCGTGATGAAAGCGGGCGTATTGCAGCAAACGGGCGCGCCGCAAAGCGTTTACGACGATCCGATAAACCTTTTCGTAGCAAAATTTCTCGGAACGCCGCCTATCAACGTCTTTGACGGCGAGATAAAAAACGGCGCGCTGTATATCGGCTCAGACGAAATCATCAAAACGGGGCTCGAAGATAAAAAGGTCATCGTAGGTATTCGCCCCGAAGGGCTTTACGTTGCCGACGACGGCGTTTTGAAGTGCAAGCTCAGATCGGTCGAAGTTTTGGGAAGAGATACGAGCATCGTCGCCGAGCACCCGAATTTTACGGGCGCTTCTTTAAGAGCCATCGTCGGCTCGGAAAACGCCGCGAAGGCAAAGTTCGACCTGACTTTCGCCGTCAAAAAAGAAAAGCTTTTGCTCTTTGACGCCGAAAGCGGCGAAAGGATTTATTTCGGCGAACGAAGAGCCGTAAGAGCGGGGGCGGAAAAATGAAATTTTCAAAATACAAAGCGTGGCTGTATCTGTTGCCCGCGCTCGTGTTTCTCGCGGTGTTCATGGTATATCCGCTAATAGACGTATTAGTCTACTCCGCCGAAGAAAACTACAACTTCGCGTCGCAGACGTTTACGGGAGTGGGGCTTGAAAACTTCAGGTACGTTTTGAGCGACCCCTATTTTTTACAGACGCTCAAAAACACCTTTATAATAGTTATAATAACCGTTCCCGTTTCGACGGGGCTCGCGCTTTTGATCTCGCTCGGGTTAAGCTCGATAAAGCCGCTTCGCAATCTATTCCAGACGATATACTTTTTGCCGTACGTTACCAACACTCTCGCCGTCGGGCTCGTGTTTATGATACTTTTCAAGAAAACGGCTTACACCGACGGAATGGTCAACGCGCTTATAAAGCTTTTCGGCGGCGAAGCCGTGGACTTTATCGACGGGCCTTACGCGGCAAAGATGTTCGTCATGTGTTTTTACACGATCTGGGTGGTGCTTCCGTTCAAGATACTTATATTAACGAGCGCGCTCGCGTCCGTCAACCGCGACTACTACAAGGCGGCTAAGGTCGACGGAACGCCGAAATGGAGAGTTTTTACGCGCATTACTCTCCCCATGATCTCGCCCATGCTCTTTTACCTTATTATAACGGGGTTTATCGGAGCTTTCAAAGCTTACAGCGACGAAGTGGCGCTTTTCGGCACGAATCTTAACGCCGCGGGCATGAACACCATCGTCGGCTACGTTTACGATATGCTCTACGGCGACAGCGGCGGGTACCCTTCGTACGCGGCGGCGGCGGCGCTTATACTGTTTTCTATCGTGCTGACGATAACCGTAGTCAACCTTATCGTCAGTAAAAAAACTTCTGTCAATTCGAAATAGGCGATTTTGATATGGAAAACACTTATTTCAAAAAAATCAATAAAAACGCGCTCGTCCGTAAAAGAATAGGTACGGTCGTTATCTACTTTTGCCTTGCGGTATGGGCAATAATGGTGCTGTTCCCCTTTTACTGGATGCTTTTGACGTCGGTAAAAAGCCTTGGAGCGTACTACGCCGAACAGACGCCAAAATTCTTCGTCTTTCCGCCCGACTTTTCCAACTACGTTACGGCGTTTACCGAAGTCGAGCTGGCAAGATACTTTTTGAACACGCTCGTCTTTACTCTCGTGACGACGGCGCTT
>CACXHH010000147.1 GCA_902767455.1 uncultured Eubacteriales bacterium | reverse complement strand
AGCGCGTCGAAACGGGTAAGGCGCATGAGCCCCGCCGCGATAAGCGCGCCGAGAAGGTTTCCGAGCCATATAAGCGCGAGCCGAAGGATATACGAAGGCTTTTCGTCGAGAGCGTAACAAAGCTTGCCCGTAAACAGATTGAATTTGAAATTTACGACCATAAACAGCCCTACGGCAAACGCCGCCGCCCCGACGGCTTTATCGCCCGACGCAAGAAACGCCACGCAGCCTATCGATATTGAAAACCCCGCCATTATCGCGAGAAGAAAGTTCTTCAAAACGTTTTTCATAAGTATCTCCGCCGCCCCGTCGTTTTAAAACTTTGCTTTACGGGCGCGTTTTATACGTAAATTATAATTCATTTACGGCGGAAAATCAAGGTTTTTGAAGCATATAAAAAAGAGAACTTATAAAATAAGATCTCTTTCGTAAAATCGCAGTATTCTTTTGAAAAAACCGAACTCACTCGTTTATCATGCCGAGTTTTGCCGCCGCGTCTTCGATGGTTTCGTCGCTCATTGCGTATTCGAGTTCGCGGGAAAGCCTTTCGGTTTCGCTGACGAGCCCGTTTATCTGCACATGCTTGGCTTCTATCTGAGTGTTCATATTTTTGAGAAGTCTGGTATTGAGAATTATAAGCAATAAAATAGTGGCTACGACTACGGCGTAGATAGCGGCGATAACTTTGCCCTTGGTGGTTATCGCGTAGCGCTTATCGTGAGAGGCGGAAGCTTCGTCACGATACTCTTCGTAAGGGTTTTCGCCTTCTTCGTAAGGTTCGCGGAACTGCATGGTGGTAACCGAAGGATAAGTGTCTTCGTTGTAAGACTCTTCGCCTTCGTCCGCCGAATCGGCGCGGTAGTTTTGCTCTGAGCGGTAGTTTTGTTCGGAAAGGCGTTCTTCTTCGGGTTCGTCGGCGTAAAGCGTCTGAGTTTTGGAACGCTCTCTTTCCTGCTCTGCGCGAGCAAAAGAAGCTTCGGGCTTGTCCGCGCGGTTATAGAAAAGCGCGTTTTCAAGGTCGCCGCCGTCGAAGCCGCGCCTTGATTCGCCATAGCGGTCGGAACCGTAACGGTTGCCGCCGTAGTTTTGTTCTTCGTAAGAAGAGTATTTATCGTTTGCTGCAGTCGAATAGTCGTTTACTGCGTAATTATCGTTATCGTACACGTTCGTTCCCCTTTTTAACAAATTTATACGGATATTTTCGTTTTACGTCTTAAAGCCGTCCTGTTTCCGACCTTCCGACGACGCCTTGCGGCTGTTGCTCAGGCGATCGTTTCGCCTTATCGACCTTATAAAGCGCAGTTATCTTCATTGCGGCCGACAACGTTTGTGTTTCAGACGATCTTTTCCGCCACACGCAGTTTCGCGCTCTTGCTTCGCGAATTTTCGGTAAGTTCTTTTTCCGTGGCGGTAATGGGTTTTTTGTTCACGAGTTCGACTATTTTCTTTCGCCCGCAAACGCAGACGGGAAGGCTTTTGTCGCACACGCAATCGGTGTTGAGATCTTTAAAAACGTTCTTTACGATACGGTCTTCCAAGGAGTGGAAAGTTATCACCGCGATACGCCCGCCCTTTTTCAGCGCGGATACCATATCCCTTATGGCGTCGTCGAGCCCGGAAAGCTCGCCGTTGGTTTCTATCCTGAGCGCCTGAAAGGTCTTTTTTGCGGGATGCCCGTTTTGCTGAAATTTTTTCGGTATTGACTTTTCTATTATTTCAACGAGCTTGCCGCACGTCGTTACGCGGGCCTTTTCTCTTTCAATGACTATATTGCGCGCGATCTGCGCGGCGAATCGTTCTTCGCCGTAATCGGCTATTATCTGTTTAAGACGTTTTTCGGAATATTCGTTGACTATCGTTTCGGCGGAAAAGCTTTGGTCTTCGTTGAAACGCATAGCGAGCTTTTCGTCTTCCGCAAGGTAGGAAAACCCGCGGGAGCGAACGTCGAGCTGTACGCTGGAAACGCCGAGATCGAGAAGTATTCCGTCAAATCCGTCGATACCCAGATCGCGACGGATCGCGTCGAAATTCTTGAAATTATCGTGTATTACGGTCAACCTGTCGCCGTAGACGCTTTTGAGCTTTTCGGCGTTCTTTATAGCCGCGTTGTCAAGGTCGGTGGCGTAGACGCGGGCGGAAGTCGTTCTTCTTAAAATCTCGCCCGTATGCCCGCCGAAGCCGAGCGTGCCGTCGAAATAGGTGCCGTCGTTTTTAAGATCGAGCCCGTCAAGAGCTTCGTCAAGCATGACGGGGTAGTGTTCAGCGTACATTTTCTTTGTAAAGTTTATCGAGAGCCGACATGAGTTCTTCGTTGGTCATGGCGTCGGCGGAGTCTTCTTCGGCTTCGTAACGCTCAACGCTCATCATGTCTACGTGGTCGCCCGCCGCCAAAAATACTACGTCTTTGTTTATCCCGAGCGATTTGCGGAGTTCCTTGGGGATCATTACTCTTCCCTGAAGGTCTTCTTCGCCGAAATAAAATTCGCTTAAATATTTGCGGACGAGCTTTCTCGCCTTTACGTCAAACGGGGAGAGCGAATCGATAAACGAGAACTTTTCGTTCAGCCCTTCGGCGGGGTATATCGCGAGCACGCCGTCGCCGCCGTCGCGGAAAGCGTACTTGCCGTTGAAGTCAGACTTGTATGCCGACGGAATTCTTATTCTGTTTTTCGTGTCGATCTGGTGAAAGAACTTTCCGAAGAACATACTTCGCCACCCCTCCTTTTCGTTTGTACATATATCATATCATACTTTTTGACCACAATCAACCACTTTTGATAAAAAAATGAAAAAAATTTTCAAAAATATTAAGATTATTTCGGAAAAAATCAGAACATTTGTTTCATTTTATCGCGTAAAACGGCAAAAACCTTGAAATTTCGCTCTTTAGCGTCGCCAAGGAAGTAGTTTTCGGTTATCTCGTCAACCGATAAAAAAGTGGTCATCGAAAACACGCCTTCGTCATAAAACCGACGAAACGTGGTCATAAGTCGGGGCAAACCGTCGTGAAAGCGCGCGACGGGATAAATGGGCTTCAAACGCCTTTCAAGATATATATAATGAGTACAGCCGAGAATAACATCGTCGTACCGCCCGAAAGGAAGTTCGTCAAGCGCGACACGGTCAAAGTTCGGGGCGCACGTTTCGACTTCCCCCGCAAGGCTTTTCAAGGCGACCACTTCGTAGTTTTTCGGAGCGAGCGAGAGAAAGCGGCTTCGAGCGGTTTTGGGCGTACACAAAAGCAAAGTCTTACCCGTCAAGGAAAGCGGCGGAAACACGCCGAAAACGGGAACGCCGAGCTTTCTTCTCAAAAAGGGAAGAACGTTCGTTGAGAGAGTGTTGCACGCCACGACCACTCCGCCAAAGCTTTTGACGCCGCTTTTTTCGAGCGCCGAAAGAGAAAGCCTTTCAAGCTCCGATAAGCTCTTGCTTCCGTAAGGGCAGTTGGAAGAGTCGGAAAGGTAAAAAAATCTCAAAAAAGGAAAGTTTTTCGCGAGCAGATAATAGGCGTTCAGACCGCCGATTCCGCTGTCGAACACGAGAACCGTTGATTTATCCACATTTTATTATATTTTTTGACGGAACGATTGTTGAACGATATACATACGAAAAGTTCGCCGTAGTATTTTACTGTTTCAAAAACGCTTGATACAATGCGGAATTTTTCCGCTTATAGCGGCAAACGACCGTAAACCTATCCAAACCTTGCGAAAAAAGCGAAAATGTGGATAGCTATGTTGATAACTTCACGGTACTATCGCGATAAACGCTCAATTTTACAAGGTTTTCAAGCCGTCGAAACTACGCGCCGACAGTTTCTTACTTCGCCCCTTTTTCAAGCCGTTTTTTATAAAGCGCAAGCGGTGGAAAAGCGCAAAATAACCCGCGTCGGGTAAAAAGTTGAAAATTTGACGATATTTTATTAAAAAAAACGAAAATATTCTTGCGTTTGTAAGTTTTATGTGATAAAATAGCTACGAAGAAAAAGCAAAAGCGTAAAACAATTACGCGAGAACTATAAGGAGTAACTAAAGTGCCAAACATCAAATCCGCCAAAAAGCGTGTTATCGTAAGCCAGAAGAAAAACGCTCTCAACAGAAGCGCTAACAACGAAGTCAAAACGGCTATGAAGAAACTCAACGCCGCTATCGAAGCCGGTAACAAGGCAGAAGCTCAGGAACTTTTCAGAGCCGCCACCAAGCTTATCGATTCTTCCGTTTCTTCGGGCAGAATGCATATCAACACCGCCGCGAACAAGAAATCGGGTTTCGCTAAACGCATCAACGCGATGGCGTAATCAAAGAAGTTTTATACTTTCGATTAAAAAGGGGTATATCCCCTCTTTTTTTCGTTCACGCGATTTTGAAATAAAAAATCAAACCCGTATAATTTACGAACAAATCGTATTATTATATCGGGTTTTTTGTTTACGAAGAAGAAAAAATATATTATAATGATAATAAGAAACGGGTAAAAAGCGTTTGCCCGAAAAAAAGGAGAAAAAAGTTGAACGATCTCGTTATACGTACCGTGAACCTTACGAAAAAGTTCGGCGGTAAAATCGCGGTAAACGATCTTAACCTAAACGTCCGACGCGGCGAAATCTACGGTTTCGTCGGCAAAAACGGCGCCGGTAAGACTACCGCGATGAAACTTATACTCAACCTTTTAAACCCGACGAAAGGT
>CACXHH010000146.1 GCA_902767455.1 uncultured Eubacteriales bacterium | reverse complement strand
TTACTCCTTTTTTTTTTTTTATTGCGGCGGCACGGGAAGCTTCTTTATCGGTTTGCGGGTTTATACCCGTATAGAAAGCCGTTTCCGTCTGGTTGGGCACGAAATAATCTATATACTGGAATATCACGTCGTCAAGCTCTCTTGCCGGCGCGGGGTTGAACACCGTATTCATACCCTTATCTTTGACACGTTTCAACGCGTGCGTTACCGTTTCGAGCGGAACTTCGAGTTGAACGATGAGCCAGTCGCCCGCCTTTGCTTCGGATAAGGCGTTATCAACGCTTTTTTCGTCGAGCTTACCGTTGGAGCCTGCGTCGAGAATTATCCTGTTGTCGCCTTCGGACACGATTATTACGGCTATCCCGCTCGAAACGCCTTCGAGCTTACTTACTTTTGAAGTACCTACGCCGTAACCTTTGAGCGTTGAGATAAGTTCGTCGCCGAAAGCCTCGCCGACGGCGCCGACCATTTCGACGTTTCCGCCGAGTTTGGCTACCGCTACCGCCTGGTTCGCGCCTTTGCCGCCGGGGTTAGTCATAAACCCGTAGCCTGAAAGAGTTTGCCCCCTTTCGGGCATAACGCCCGTATTTATCACGAGATCCATATTGATACTGCCGACAACGTAAACTTTCATAGCTCACCTGAATTTCATAAAACGATTTAGTAAAATGTTTTACTAAATTTAGAATATCACACTTTTATCGTTTTGTCAAGTGGTGTTTGAAAAAAAAGTGTAAAATTTCTTCCGTCTTTGTACACTCGACGCAAGAAAAAAGAATAAGCTCTTGCGGTTGACAAATCTTCTTCGTTGGTGTAGAATACACGGTGAACGAACAGGGAGATGATAACGTGTTGAAACAACGCCCCGCGCCCAAGAAGGACTTTACCGCCGCCGATATGCCGCATAACAGATTCGGCGTATTTTTCGACGTGCTCGCGCAAAGGTTTTCAACGCTTTTTGTTTTGGGGCTTATTCTTCTTGCCGCGGCGCTCCCGCTCATCGCCGTTACTATAATAAGAAACTTAAACGTAGCAAGAGCCGAAGCTTTCGCCGACGAGAGCGAAAAAGCCTTGCTTATATATTCATATATAAATACGTGCAATTTTATCGCGATTTTCTGCTACGCGTTTTACGCCGTTTTACTTGCGGGAGCTTTCGGCGTGATACGCAAACTCGTCTGGCAGGAAGGCGTTATTTTCAAGCACGATTTCTTTACTTCCGTAAAAGAAAACGGTTTGAGCTTCGCCCTTTACGCCGCAGTCGGAGCGCTTTTATATTATCTCGTTCAGAGATCTTTCCGCGGGCTGTACTTCGATAGCGGCACGGCTCAGGAAATAGCGGCTATCGCTTCGGCGGCGGCGTTTACGCTGTATATGCCGACGATTGGGCTTTCGTTCACGCAGTCTACCGTTTATAATCTCGGGATTTTCAAGAAGTTTTCAAACTCGTTTCTTCTTAGTATGAGAACGTTTTATCTTACGCTTCCGGTTGCGGCGATAAGCTTTGCGCCGCTTGCTCTCACGCTCATACCGAATTTCACTGTTTTCGTTATTTCTTTGATAGCGCTCAACGTTGTTTTCGCCCCGTTGGCGAGCCTTGCCAACGTTCTCTACGCCGACGGCGTTCTCGACAAATTTATAAATAAAGAACACTTTCCGCAAATAGTTGACAAAGGAGTATGGCGTAATGGCGTCGATAAAAACGAAAAAACTCAATAAATATTACGTCGACAAGAAGGAAAAGACAGCTACCGCCGTATTATACGACGTAGATCTCGATATCCCCGACGGTAAGTTTACGGTAGTCGTAGGGCCTTCGGGCTGCGGTAAGACCACGCTTTTAAAGACGCTTGCGGGCGTTATCCCCGCCGACGACGGCAAAATCTACTTTAACGGCGCCGACGTGACCGACGCGCTCCCCAAGGACAGAAACGTTTCTCTCGTAACGCAGGAATACGCGCTCTATCCGCACCTTACCGTTTTCGATAACGTCGCCTACCCGTTGAAGCTTGAAAAAGTGCCCGCCGAAGAGTTAAGACGGCGCGTGAACGACGCGCTCGGACTACTCGACATTTCGTTACTTTCGTCGAGAAAACCCGCAAAACTTTCGGGCGGACAAAGACAGCGCGTGGCGATTGCGAGAGCGCTCGTAAAAGAGCCCGACGTAGTGTTTATGGATGAGCCGCTTTCAAACCTTGACGCGGCTACGAGAAAGGAACTTGCGGTAAAGCTCAAAAATATTTCGGCGACGACGCGCGCGACTTTCGTCTACGTCACCCACAACGACGAAGAAGCGAGATTTTTAGCCGACTATATAGTCAAAATGGAAAACGGAAGTATAAAGCTCGCCATGCCGGCGAAAGATTATTACAATCTGTAAATAATAAAATGAAGTTTTTCGGGAAGGAAAAAATCGACCTTTTGAAGTCGAAAAATAAAAAAATGCTCACGGTTTTCGTCGCAAGCGCCGTTATTGCCGCCGCCGTATGCGCTTTGAGCGTAATTTTCCGCGCGACAATAGGGAGAACGGGCGCGCAGATTGTCTGCACGTTTCTGACCGCAGGGATAGTTTGCGCGGCGATAGTCGTGTTTAAGATAAGAGCGCAAAACGAAAGAATGATCGCCCTTTTTACTTCCGTTCAAAGCGACGGCGAGATAGTATGCGGCGTGTTTTTGAAAGACGCGGGGATAATAACTAAAAAAGGGATCCCGTTCAGGCAAATTTACTTGTCAATAAGCGGCGTGGAAAGAAGATTTTTAGCGTACGGGGCTTCGTCCGCGGAAAGGCTTGAAGAAGGCAAAACGGTGACTTTTAAAGTCGTCGGCGAAGTGATAACGGAGCGGCTATGAAAAAGATATTGAAAGAAAATATTTTATGGTTTGCGCTCGTGTTCACGCTGTCGGCGATAATATGGAATTTCACCTTTTCCGCGCTTGACGCGCCAAAGGACACGGAAAAATTGTCCGTTTTCGTAACGGCGGGAGAAGTCGACGAAAGCTATTTTACGAAAAAGCTCGAAATTTCGCAAAAAATCAAGAAAACAACAGTCTATTACAGAGAAGAAAGCGCAAGATATTTCGACGAATATTTCGGCACGGCGGGGCTTATAAACTCCGACCTTCTCGTGATCCCGAGCGCTATGCTCGACGATAACGCAATGCTCGCGTGCACGCTTATATTAAACGACGAAATAATCGAAAAATACGGGCTCGACGGCTGTGAGTTTTTCACGAAAGACGCGCTGAAATACGGAGTGACGGTACTTAGTGAAACCGTTGACATTTTCGGCTCGGCGGTAAGGTACGAAAACGACGAAGAAAGTTACGTTCTCATAGTAAACGCCGCGTCGAAAAACGCCGATATAAACGGAAACGACAACGCGCTGAAAGCTTTAAAAAACCTTGTCAAATCTTAAAATAATAAACAAAAAAAGCAAGCCTTCAAGCTTGCGTTTTTAAATTACGGGCGGGCAAACTTTGGTTTGCCCGCCCGAGCTGTATTCTTTTTAAACTTACGTCAGTTGCTCGAAGAAGACGACGAAGAACTACTCTG
>CACXHH010000145.1 GCA_902767455.1 uncultured Eubacteriales bacterium | reverse complement strand
CTTTTAAGCTCTTCGGGAGCTCTCATCATGAAGCGCGACTATTCCGTCGACACCAACGCCAACCAAGTTTACAACAGCGCGAAATCGACCGTTATCCTGGCTCTCGGCTCCGTTTCCAAGTTCAACTCTTCCGAATACTGCATTTTCGGTAAAGTCGTGAACGACGACGAGGCTTATACCGTTTCCGCTTCCGAAGAAAACACTTCCGCAACTTCCAAGACGAGCCTTGACGCTTGCAAAGCTCTGACTTCTCTTGCCGAAACGGAAGACGGCGTAAAGACTTATTACTACGAAAACTACGGCACGACCGACGCCGAAGGAAACAAGCGCGAAGGCGGCGTGTACAGCGAGTTCTACTGCTCTAAATACGACGAAGACGAAGGCGTTACCAAATATTACAAGGGCGCTACCGTAAACGCCGAGAACGAGATAACCGACGAAAATCTCGAAACTTTGAAGGATATGCTCACCGAAGAATCTTACGCCTTCCTCGTTCTGCCGTACAACACCGTGACTATCAAGTCCATCACCGTAAAAAAATAAATAACGGAGTATAAGACCGACGAAATTATTTCGTCGGTTTTTTCTTTTTCGCCGATCCTTTTATAACGCCTTTTGCGACTTATATGATCATACGCACGTATACGCGCGGCAGGGCGTGGCGCTTGTTTTGCGGACAAGTGTTCGCCGTTTGTGCACTCAGGTATTGAAAAACAGCCGTTTTTTGTCAAAGGCGACATAAACACCCGCCGTCTATTGTGCAAACTGCACAATAATATTGTGCATTGTTTTGCTTAAAACACGAGTGAACGAGTTTGACAATCGCTTAAAAGTTATTTATAATGTACGCATAAGAAACATTGAACTTGCGTCTTACTTAAGGAGAAAAAATGGAGCTTTTAAAAAGTGCTGTTTTGAAAAAAGGTAAGGTCCTCTCGGGCGACGTTCTTAAAGTCGACGGTTTTTTAAACCACCGTATCGACGTGGAACTGCTCGCCGAAATGGGCAAGTTCGTTCACGAAAAATTTTCCGACTGCAAAGTAGACAAGATACTGACGGTAGAAGCCTCCGGCATAGCGTTCGCTTGTCTTACTGCGCAGTTTTTTTGTTGCCCCGTTCTATTTGCGAAAAAGTCGAAATCGACCAACATTTCAGACGACGTGTACACCGCTCCCGTAGTATCTTACACTCACGGCACGACCAACAACATATTGGTCAGCAAGGAATATCTTTCAAAAGGCGAAAACGTTCTCGTTATGGACGATTTTCTTGCTCGCGGCGAAGCGGCGAACGGTCTTTTGTCGCTTATTGAACAGGCGGGCGCGAACGTAGTCGGGGTCGTTGCGGCGATCGAAAAAGGCTATCAGGGCGGGGGCGACGCGTTAAGAGCCCGCGGCGTGAAGGTCTTGTCCCTTGCCGTTATCGACAGTATGGAAAACGGAAACATAGTTTTCCGCCCCGACGAAGATTGATTTGTTATAATTTAATCTATCGTATAGATAGATTTTGGAGGTTTTTTATGAAAAAGGTCATCGCACTCCTGCTTACTCTTGCTATGTCCGTAGCATGCGTAGCCACTTTAGCCGCCTGCGGCGAAAAGGCCGAACCTGTTGCCGCTCTTATTACTCTCCACGGCTCCAGCTCCACTTACGATAAGAATTTTATCGACGCTTTCAACACCGCTTGTCAGAACAAAGGTCTCAAAAAGAGCCAGTACACCGTCAAATCCGACATCGACGAAGACGATAGCTGCTACACCGCCGCCGCCGACTTCGCGGATAAGGGCTATAAAGCTATTTTCGCAGACTCTTTCGGTCACGAAGATTATATGATCAAAGCCGCCAAAGAATTTACGAACGTTCAGTTCTATCACGCTACCGGCACCAAGGCTCACACCGAAAAACTTGCCAACTTCCACAACGCGTTCGCTTCCATCTACGAAGGCAGATATCTTGCCGGTTACGCCGCAGGTCTTCTCCTCAACACGATGAAAAACAAAGCCAAAAACAACAACTTCCAGGTCGGCTATATCGGCGCTTACACCTACGCGGAAGTTATCTCCGGTTACACCGCTTGGTTCCTTGGCCTCGAAGCCGCTCTCGATGAAGGCTACACCGCTACCATGCAAGTTCAGTTCACCGGTAAATGGTACGACGAAACTCTTGAAAAAGAAGTTGCCAACACCCTTATCGGTAACGGCGCCGTTCTTATTTCTCAGCACGCCGACTCCATGGGCGCTCCTACCGCTTGCCAGAACGCAACCGTTCCCAACGTTGCTTACAACGGCAGCACCGGTCTTAACACTCTCGTTGCTTACTCCAAGATCAACTGGGTTCCTTATTTTGAAATGATGCTCGATCAGGCTATGGGCGGCGCCGCCGTTGCCACCGACTACACGGGCACGATGGAAAATTCTTCCGTACAGTGGGCTCTCGGTCCCAACGTAGCCGAAGGCACGCTTGAAAAAGTACAGGCTGTTGAAAAAGAACTCAAAGCAGGTACCCGTCAGGTATTCGATTGCTCCACCTTCACCGTAACCAAGAGAGCCGCCGGCACCAACGGCGAAAACGATTTCGGTCTTAACGTAAACGCTACGATCGACGAAACCGGTCACCTTCTCCAATACCATGCCGACGTCGATACCGACGTAGCTTTCACGGGCGACACCGACGTAGTTAAAACCGTTAACGGAATGCGTTACTTCGCAGAAAGCGACAAACGTTCCGCTCCTTACTTCGACATTCAGATAGACCGTATCACGCTTCTCAACGCGATATTCTGATTTAAACGTAAAAATCCTTTATCAGGGCGGGGATTCTATTCCCGCCCTTAAAGGTTTTATAAAGGAAACGTAAAAACAGATAAACAATACGAAATTTACAGAGAAAAAATATATAATACGAAATCAAGAGTTATATAATGGAAAGACCCGTAGCTATCGAGTTAAAAAACATAAGTAAATATTTCTTTGGTAAAGTAATCGCCAACAAGAACGTCAACATGACGCTTTACAAGGGCGAGATTTTGTCGTTGCTCGGAGAAAACGGTAGCGGTAAAACTACCCTTATGAATATGATCTCGGGCATTTACACGCCCGACGAAGGTCAGATATTCGTAAACGGCAAAGAAGTCGTTATCCGTTCCCCGAAAGACGCGTTTGACCACAAAATAGGTATGATACACCAGCACTTCAAGCTGGTAGACGTTTTTACCGCCGCGCAGAATATAGTTTTAGGTCTTAAAGACGGCGGCGTGTACAATCAAAAATCGATAAACGCCCGTGTTTCTGCAATCGCCGAAAAATACGGTTTCAATATAGATCCTAAAAAGAAGATCTACGATATGTCCGTTTCCGAAAAGCAGACGGTCGAGATAATCAAGGTATTATACCGCGGCGCGGATATACTTATTCTCGACGAGCCTACCGCCGTTCTTACCCCGCAGGAAACGGAAAAACTCTTCGCTATTCTTCGCCGTATGCGCGAAGACGGCAAGTCGATAATAATAATCACTCACAAACTCAACGAAGTTCTCGCCATTTCCGACCGCGTTTCCATTTTGAGAAAGGGCGAATACGTAGGTACCGTCAACACTTCGGAAACGAACGCCAAAGAGCTTACCGAAATGATGGTCGGTAAAAAGGTCGAACTTAAAATCAACAGACCGAAAACTCAGTTCGACAAACCGCTTCTCGAAATAAGAAACCTGTCCATAAATTCGGACAACGGCAGCAGGGCTATCGACGACGTAAGCTTCTATATCCGCGGCGGCGAGATACTCGGCGTTGCCGGGATAGAGGGTTGCGGTCAGAAGGAACTTTGCGAAGCCATCGCGGGCTTGAGAAAGATAGTAGGCGGGCAGATAATGCACAAGGGCGAAAGTCTGATAGGTCTTTCTGCGAAGCAGATATCCGAAAAAGGCGTATCTATGAGCTTTATCCCCGAAGACAGGCTCGGCATGGGGCTTGCTCCGTCGTTCTCGATAACCGACAACATGATGCTCAAAAACTACGGCGAAGCCAAAGGTCCGTTCGTAGACAGGGTGACCGCCCGTAAACGCGCCAACGACCTTATCAAAAGGCTTGAAATAGTAACTCCGTCATCCGAAACTCCCGTAAGAAGGCTTTCTGGCGGCAACGTGCAGAAAGTTCTCGTCGGCCGCGAGATAGAGTCGGGACCTAACGTAATAGTCACGGCGTACCCCGTAAGAGGGCTCGACATCAACTCTTCTTACGCGATATACGACATTTTAAACGAAGAAAAGCTTAAAGGTACGGGTATTTTGTTCATAGGTGAAGACCTTGACGTAATGCTCGCCCTTTGCGACAAGATAATGGTACTTTGTCACGGCAAAGTCATGGGCATCGTCCACGCCGAAAAGACGACGAAGGAAGAACTCGGGCTTATGATGACGGGCTCGCTCGATCTTACCGAAGAAAAGAAGGATAAACGCTTCGGTATCGCCAAAGACAGTAACCTTACCGAAGAACAGTGGAAGAAATCTTCCGAGGAGGAAAACGATGACAGGCAATAAAACGGTCCACGAACCGCTGTTTCACGTCGTAAAGCGTGAAGATATGTCGGTCAAAAAGAAATTGCTTATATACGCCGCGGCGTTCGTGGGCGGCTTGCTTTTGGTAAGCATTTTCTGTGCTCTCTGCTCGGAAGACACCGACAACCCCTTTGAGATGTTTACTTCGATGTTCGACGGCGTGTTCGGTACCCAAAGACGTTTTTGGGTGTTTTTAAGGGACGGCGCGCTTCTTCTCGGCGTATCGCTCGCGCTCCTTCCCGCGTTCAGAATGAAGTTCTGGAATCTCGGCGCTAACGGACAGATAGTCATAAGCTGTCTCGTCGGCTACGCGCTTATGAAATGGGGCAAAGAATCGGGCGTTTCAAACGCGGTAGTAGTAATACTTATGATAATCTGCTGCGTCGGCGCCGGTATAATATGGGCGGCTATCCCCGCCGTATTCAAGGCGTTTTTCAAGACCAACGAAACGCTCTTTACGCTCATGCTTAACTACATAGCCGAAGGGCTCGTCACGGTAATGATAACCATCTGGGCGCCTAAGGGTTCGGGAAGTTTAAGCCCGATCACCGAATACGGCCTTCCGTCGATAATAAACGATCAATTCCTGCCTATTCTCGTAGTAACTCTTCTCACCGTCGTAATGTTCTTCTATCTCAACAAGAGTAAGCACGGTTACGAGCTTGCGGTAGTGGGCGAAAGCGAAAATACGGCTAAATACGCGGGCATGAACGTCAAGTTCATAACTATAAGAACGCTTATCCTGTCGGGCGCTATTTGCGGGCTTATAGGTCTTTTGTTAGTCGGCGGAATAAACCACAGCGTGAACCCGACATCTCACGCGGGCATGGGCTTTACGGCGATAATGACGTCGTGGCTTGCAAACTTCAATCCGCTCGTGACGATAGTAACGTCCTTCCTTATCATATTCATTTCTCTCGGTATGGGGCAAGTCCGTCAGGACTTCGGCTTCTATAACGACGCTATCGCCAACGTCGCGCTCGGCATCGTTTACTTCTTCATCATAGCCTGCCACTTCTTCATCAATTACAGGCTGGTGTTCAGAAGCTCCAAGCGACCCGACGAAGATTCGTTCATAATGAACAGAAAGGCTCCCGAAAAGAAGCCCGAAACGGAAATCAAAGAAACTACCGAAGAAAAACAAGGAGGAAACGCTTGATATGATCACACCATTGCTTTCGAGCGCAATAGCGCTTTCAGCCGTATTTCTCTTTGGTTGCGTCGGTGAAATAATCACCGAAAAATCGGGGCATTTAAATCTTGGTATCCCCGGTATAATGTGTATGGGCACGGCAGGCGGCTGTCTTGGCGCGTCTATGTGCGTAAGCGCGGCGGGCGGCGGCGCTCCGTCGTATATTATCCTGTTTTTAGTGTCCGTGCTCTTCTCCGTATTATTTGCGGCGGCGGGCGGCGGCATTTACGCGCTTTTAACGGTTACGTTAAAGTGTAACCAGAACATCACCGGTCTTGCTCTCACGACTTTCGGTACGGGCCTTACGCAGTTCTTGATGGACAACCTTATCGACAGGTCGACGTTATTTACCGCCAGCACCGTGATTACGGGTAAACTTCCGTTTGCGGGTAGTCTTGGTTGGTTCGGCGAAATATTCTTATCCCACGGCGTACTCGTCTATCTGGCTGTTATCGTTGCGGTGTGCGCGTCCGTATTCTTAAAGAGAACAAAACCCGGCCTTTGTCTTCGCGCGGTAGGAGAAAACCCCGCCGCGGCAGACGCCGTCGGTATCAACGTTTCGGCTTATAAGTACGGGGCAATCCTTACGGGCAGCGGTATCGCGGGGCTCGGCGGATACTTCTATATCATAGACTATATCGGCGGTAGCTGGGAAAACGCTTCCACCATCGAAGCTTTCGGCTGGATGTCGGTAGCGCTCGTAATATTCACGCTGTGGCGCCCCGCTTTAAGTATTCTCGGCTCCATAATCTTTGCGGCGTTCTATATCCTTGCGGCAAAGCTTCCGGGCACCGTTCAGGGCCTTACGTTTACGGACACCGCCGTTTTGAAGCTGTTGCCGTACGTAGTTACGATAATCGTTCTTATCGTAACGAGCATAATAGGAAGCAAAAACGTTCAACCGCCTCAAGCTCTGGGGCTCCCGTATTTCAGGGAAGAACGCTAAAGAAACTTATTTATTCGTAATTTCATATGCTGATTTAAGGGGTTCGGGCATCCGCGCTCGGGCTTCTTTTAAAAAGGAAAGACCAAATGAAACCTTTGCAACTTATCAAAACAGTTTCGTATATCTTGCTTGGTGTTGCCGTTCTCGTTTTTAATAAGGAGCTGTTAAATTACGTCGGTATTCTCGTGGGCGTATACGTAATTATCTACGCTTGCGATAAGATAGTAT
>CACXHH010000144.1 GCA_902767455.1 uncultured Eubacteriales bacterium | reverse complement strand
TTGAAGACGCAAAGCTTTACGTAAAGACGGCAAGCGGCTCGCCGATTCCGCTCCTCGATTCGACACTTAGAAATTCTATTGCTTACATACCGCTCGATAACTACGGTACGGGCGGAAGCATAGGCTTCTTCACCTGGACAAACAACGGAGCCACCATCAACGACGGTACGCTTCATATTACGGGCGTAAGACGTTACGAGTTCACCGCTCAGATGGTTCAGAAGCAGATGGAAAATTACCTTACTTCCGTAAAATACGACAAGTGGGCGACGAATGAACCTACCGTTACCGCGGCGGTCGCGGCGGCAAGAGCTTCAAACCTTACCTACGAACAGGCTACTGCCGCTTACGAAAACGTTATCGCCGCCGTCAACGCGTCCTACAAAGCTAACGGTATCACCGCTCTCGACGCTATTTTCAGCGATGATAACAGCGAAAAATCCACTTGGGACGCAGTCGTCGCAAACGTTAAAGCTTGGACGCATACGGCAGGTACGGACGCCGTCACCATCGATAAGAGCAAGGCGGGCTGGCAGCTTACCGCGGCTAAATACGGCGATATCGAATTGAGCGTCAAGTTTACAGATCCCACGAAATTAAATCCTTATAACGGTCTGATAACGATGTCCTGCCTTATAGGCGCAAATGCAAAAGGTTCTTATGCTTCGGGTTACGCTATAACCGTTTATAAGAACGGAAGTGATACCTGGTTGCAGGTCAACTATATGGACGGTACGGGCGTTACGGGTAAATTCGTTGGCGGCTCTTACGGCGATTTCTCCGATATGGAGATCAAGATAATCGTTTCGGGCAACAAGATATCCTTCTTCAGAGCCGACGGCTCGCGTATCGCTCTCGTAGGCACCGATCTCCAGAATATCGTATACGATCTCACGCTTGATAACTATACGAGCGGAAGCGTAGGCCTTTTCAACTGGACTAACGACAACGTCACCGAAAACGCAACTATCAACTTCCTTGGATTCAGAGCTTATAACTGATAGCTTGTATTAAACTTTCGCCGCCGCGTTCGGGGTTTTTGAACGCGGCGGCTTTTTAACGCAAAAAAAAACGCGGAATACCTTTCCGCATTTTTTAAAAGTAAGGCTATAAGTAGGTTATCCGATAAAATCAATACCCGAAGGCGAGCGTGAATATTCCGAATAACGCGAGTATATGTAGGGGATAATAAAGATACTGCCCGTACTTGAACCACTTGGCGTTATACCCGCGCTTGCCCGAATAAAAGAGCAATAACACTCCCGCGAGCATGGCGAAGTTTTGCTGGTAGTAGTCGGAAGCCGTTGAAAACCCGTTTATAACGCCGTGGTCAAAGGCGTATTCAACGCCGAAGTTTATAAGCGTTGCGATAACTACGACGAGAGCGGCGAAAACGTTTGAAACGAGCCTTTTTGCGCTTTCACCGCTTTTGGCGGTAAGCTTTTCGGCAAGTTTTTTGGATAAGAAGAACGCCGTTATCATGAGCGTCGAATAAAAGGGGTATTGAAGCCTTAAAAAGTAGGGGAAGAAGTCTAAACTTCTATGCCCGAAGGCTTCTTCGTAGGCAAAGGCAAAGTAGCACGCAACCGAAAACAAGGCGGGGAGCAGAGCAAGCAACCTGATATATATTTTCTTGTCCGAAAGCAATTTTATTATTACCGCGCCGACGATAAGGTCGAAAAATATGTTGCCCTGCCGTAAAGAATACTTCATTACGTATTCCATAAATATCTGCGCGGCGAGTACGGCGGCGGCTATTATCGCCATACGTGCGATATATTTTTTGAAGGACTTCGTATAAGTTACGCCTTCGGCTACCATAAAGCAAAACAGCGGCAACGCGATCCTTCCGACGTCACGGAATATCAAGGCTACGTCGGTGTGGAAAAAATAGTCGTACATCAAAAGCCCGAGATGGTCGAGAGTCATTGTGACGATAGCCGCTATTTTGAGTATGAACGACGAGAGTATCGCCGCTTTTACGAGTTTATCGCCCGTTCGTCCGTTAAGCATAGTCTCCTTTAATTAAGCGGAAGTTGATTTTTAATAATTATAACATAAAAGTCCTTAAAAATCTACTTATACGAAGAAAAAGACGGTAAGGATAGTCGGCAGCCCTTGATTTTTTTCGGAAATAGTAATATAATTTAGTATATAGTCGCGCTATCGCGTTAAAACTTACCAAGGGAAATACCGTATGGATACCGTTAAGCTGTATTTGCTCGACGTCGGGCTCGTCGCCCGAAACGAGAGCGCCGTTTCGGCGTATATAGACGGCGACAGGCTGAAAAAAGCTTCACGCTACGTAAAGGGAAACGACCGCCTGTTATCTCTCGGCGGCGGGTATCTTATCAAAAAATTCGTCGGCGAAACGTATATCGACGAGCGCGGCAAACCTCGCTCCAAAACCGCGTTTTTCAATATTTCGCACTCGGGCGGCGTAGTAGGTCTTGCTTTATTTAAAGCTCGCGATATAGGGCTCGATATAGAGTGTGAAAAAGAAATAAGCGAAGAACTCGTAAAGTATTCGCTGTCTATTAAAGAATACGAAAGGTATCTTGGCGGCGAGCCGTTTTTGTCGCAGTTCGTCGCGAAGGAAAGTTTAGCTAAAGCCGAAGGCGGCGGCATTTCAAACGAGCTGAAAAATATCCCCGCGCTTCCGTTAAACGGCGAAGTCGTATATCTCGGCAAACGGTATGCGCGCCGAACGTTCGTCGAGAAAGACTTATTTATTTCGGTGAGCGTGGAAGGCGGTGAGTTTAAGCTCGAAACTGTTTGGCTTAACGAAACGGACTTTCCGTCTTGGTCGCGGAAAAAAGCAAAAGTCGGTCAATAAGCGCGTAAACGGCGCTTTTTGGGAAAAGGTAACGAAAACATGAACGGCAAAAGAAGCTACGTCTGCATAGATCTGAAATCGTTTTACGCTTCCGTCGAGTGCGTCGACAGGGGGCTTAATCCGCTTACGGCAAATCTCGTGGTGGCAGACGCTTCACGCACGGAAAAAACGATATGTCTTGCCGTGTCGCCGAGCCTGAAATCGTTCGGTATACCGGGAAGGGCAAGGCTGTTTGAAGTCGTTCAACGCGTGAAGGAAGTCAACAGAGAGCGCAAAAACGCTATCGCGGGCAAGGCTTTCCGCGGAAAATCGCACGAACTTCCCGAGCTTGAAAAAAATCCTTTTTTGGAACTTACGTACGTCGTCGCGCCGCCGCGCATGGCGAAGTATATGCAGATAAGCACTCAGATCTACGAAATATATCTGAAATACGTTTCAGCCGAAGATATACACGCGTATTCCGTCGACGAAGTGTTTATGGACGTTACGTCCTATCTTAAAATGTATAAAAAGACGGCGCACGAACTCGCCGTCACGATGATACGGGACGTTCTCGAGAGTACGGGTATTACCGCGACCGCCGGGATAGGAACGAATATGTTTCTTGCCAAGGTCGCCATGGATATCGTCGCAAAGCATATCCCCGCCGACGCCGACGGCGTTCGCATCGCCGAGCTTGACGAAGCTTCTTTTCGGCGCCGACTTTGGGCGCACACGCCGCTTACAGATTTCTGGAGAGTCGGACGCGCTTACGAGAGAAGGCTCAACGCGCTCGGGCTTTACACCATGGGCGATATCGCGCGTTGCTCGTTAGGAAAACCCGACGAATATTATAACGAAGATTTGCTGTATAAAGAGTTCGGTATAAACGCCGAGCTTTTGATAGACCACGCCTGGGGAGAGGAACCCGCGCTCATAAGCGATATTAAGGCGTATCGGCCTTCGGCAAAGAGCATGTCGGTAGGGCAGGTGCTCGAATACGGTTACGATAACGACCACGCCCGCGTAGTCGTCAAAGAAATGGCTTCGTCGCTCGTTCTCGATATGGTGAAAAAAGGTTACGTCACTAATCTCGTAGATCTGACCGTCGGCTACGACGTAGACAATCTGAATTTTGAAACTTCGGCGTACAAATACACGGGCGAGATAACCGTCGACCGCTACGGGCGCAAAGTGCCCAAGGGCGCGCACGCAAGCTTCAATCTCGGCGAATACACGGCTTCGACGCGTAAAATAGTCGCCGCGGTCGTCGACCTTTTCAACAGGTTGACGGATAAAAACCTTCATATAAGGCGAATGTACGTCGCCGTAAATACCGTTGACAAGGACAAGGCGACGGCAGCAAAAGAAGTCGAACAGCTTTCGTTTTTCGACGACGAAAAACGCGAAGACGTCGTCGAACAAAAGGACGGAAAAGTTTCGCAATCGGTTCTGAAAATTCAACAAAAATACGGCAAAAACGCTATACTTATGGGCAACAGCTTCACGGCGGGCGCCACGCAGCGCAAACGCAATAAACAGATAGGGGGACATAAGGCGTGAAAAATATCGAAGACTATTCGGATATCATAGATTTGCCTTACCGCCCGTCGAAAAACCATACGCCTATGGACAGGTTAAACCGCGCCGCGCAGTTCGCTCCGTTCGCCGCGCTCACGGGCTTTGGCGAAGCCATCAACGAAACGGGAAGGCTCGTCGACGAAAAGATAGAACTTTCGGCTTCGGAAGTTGAAGAGTTGAACGGAAAACTGCGTTTTTTAGGCGAAAATCTTGAAAAAAATCAGCGCGTTTCGCTCGTTTATTTCGTTCCCGACGAACGAAAAAAGGGCGGCGAATACAGATTTTTCGGCGGAACGCTCAAAAAGATACGCGAAGTCGAAGGCGAACTCGTGTTCGACGGCGGTACGGTTATAAACGTTTCGGATATTTTAAAGCTTTCTTCCCCCGAACTCGACGCGCTTGACGATCTGACGGGAAAGAGCTTTGAAGAAGAAACGGGGGAGTGATTTTGCCTGAAGGCACGCCCTGCAAGCCGTCGCCCTAAAATCGCCGACGAAATATTTATATAATAATTAAATCCGTATATCCGCTTTCGCGTCAGCGAAAATATCGCAGCCGCAGGCTATATCGCTTTGCCGTAAGGCAAAATATAACTCAAACGACTTTTTTGCGACAGCAAAAAAGTGTTAATAAGGGGCTGTCGCGTTAAGCGGCGGCCCCAAAATATTTTAAAAGAAAAAACGGCGTTCAAAATCCGAAAGGAGGTTGAACGCTCGC
>CACXHH010000143.1 GCA_902767455.1 uncultured Eubacteriales bacterium | reverse complement strand
GGAATTTATTTTCGCCGTAAAGCGTTTCACGAGCGACAACTCTGACGGTTTTTTCTTGACGTAGACAAGAAAAAACGTTAATCAAACACCACTATCTCTTCGATAGTGACTTTCGCTATCTGGCTGTAAAAGAGCAAGTCGTCGATGGCGATGGGCGTTTTGCCGCGTTCCCAGTTGTAGACGACGCTTTCCGACACGTTGAAAACTTCGGCAAGCTCCGCGCGGGAGATGCTTCTGTCCATCTTGTAGACGCATTCGTCGCAGTTGTCGCCGCACTCGCCGCGAAGATAGCGCATAGTGTAGCAAACGTACCTTCTTAAATTGATATTGTCGTTGCGGAGAAGTTGGAGCTTGAAGCCCGTTTTCTCCCAGTTGACGTACTTTTTTTCTATTATCTGCATTTTCGTATCGCTACCCGAAAAAATAATTAAGTCAGCCTATAAGCCGATTAACGGCGTTTTTTGTTATTTTACGCTATACAATAAGTCTGTATAAGACGGGAAGGGCCACAAGTCCTTCGGGAAAAGGCTTTCAAGGTTATCCGAAACAAGACGTATCTCTTCCATTTTGGGAAGGATATTGTCGCGATAATATTTTGCCTTTTCGTAGGTAAGCATCGTCGAAGCTTCGGCGAGCATAGAGTCGAGCTCGAAAACGGAGTCGAGCATCTTTCCCGTCGATGACGAAACGGTATCGAGATACCATTTTTCGCGGCGGGCGCTGTGGTCGAGTTGTTTTTTGGTGAGAATAAGCTCGCAAAGGTCTTTTTCAAAGCGGAAGCAGGCGGGGATAATATTCGTCGTGAGCATATTCTTTAAAGTCAGGCACTCGATATTTAGCGTCTTGTAATAGTTTTCGAGAAGAATATCGCAACGCGAAACGAGTTCGGCTTTGCTGAACACGCCGTGGCGCGAGAAAAGGTCAACGTTTTTGGGCGCAACGTACGCGGGGACGGCGTCGACCGTCGTTTTCATATTGTTCAATCCCCTTGCTTCGGCTTCCTTTATCCACTCGGCGGAATAGTTGTTGCCGTTGAAGATTATGCGTTTATGCGCCTTTATTTCCTTGACGAGAAGGTCGGTCAGGGCGGAGTTGAAATCCGTTGCCCCTTCGAGCTCGTCTGCGTAGCGTTTTAAAGTATCTGCAATAGCCGTATTGAGAACGATATTCGGGCTTGCCACCGAAGCCGACGAGCCGACCATACGGAACTCGAACTTGTTGCCCGTAAACGCGAAGGGCGAAGTTCTGTTTCTGTCCGTCGTGTCGCGCTTGAAGGTGGGGAGCGTATGTACGCCGAGCTCCATTACCTTTCTGCCTTCGCTGTGGTATTCGGCGCCGTTTTCGATGGCTTCGAGAAGCGTGGTAAGCTCGTCGCCTAAAAATATCGAAATGACGGCGGGCGGAGCTTCGTTTGCGCCAAGACGGTGGTCGTTACCCGCTCCCGATACGGAAGCGCGCAAAAGGTCCTGATATTCGTCTACGGCGGAAATAGTCGCCGTCAAAAAGGTCAGAAACTGGGCGTTCTCGTGCGGAGTCTTGCCGGGGTCGAGAAGATTTAAGCCCGTGTCGGTCGACATAGACCAGTTGTTGTGTTTACCGCTCCCGTTTACGGCGTTAAAGGGTTTTTCGTGCAAAAGACAGACCATACCGTGTTCGGCGGCGACGGACTTCATAAGCTCCATCGTCAGCTGGTTCTGATCTGTCGCGGTGTTGACTTCGGTATATACGGGCGCAAGCTCGTGCTGACCGGGGGCGACTTCGTTGTGCTTTGTTTTGGCGTAAACGCCGTGTTCCCAAAGCTGACGGTCAAGATCCTTCATAAACTCCGAAACGCGGTGGTTTATGCTGCCGAAATAGTGGTCGTCCATTTCCTGACCTTTGGGCGGCTTCGCGCCGAGAAGCGTTCTGCCGCAAAGCATAAGGTCGGGGCGTTTTTCGGCGACCTTCTTATCTATAAGGAAATATTCCTGCTCGCTTCCGACGTTGACGGAAACCTTTTTGGCGCTGTCGTTGCCGAAAAGTTTAAGAACGCGGAGCGCCTGCGTATTCAAAGCTTCGCAGGACTTTAAAAGCGGAGTCTTTTTGTCGAGCGACGAACCGTCGTACGAGCAAAAACAGGTGGGGATATAGAGCGTGTCGTCCTTTACGAAGGCGTAAGAAGTCGGGTCCCAAGCGGTGTAGCCGCGCGCCTCGAAGGTCGCTCGTAAGCCCCCCGAAGGGAAGCTCGACGCGTCGCTTTCGCCCTTGATAAGGTTTTTGCCGCTGAATTTTAAGATTACGCCGCCTTCGCCGTCGGGCTCGATAAAGCTCTCGTGTTTTTCGGCGGTTATGCCCGTCATAGGCTGGAACCAGTGCGTGTAATGCGTTGCGCCAAGGCTTACCGCCCAATTTTTCATTTCTTCGGCGATAGCGTTGGCGGTAGCCGATTTAAGCGGCACGCCTTCTTCCACGGTGTGCATAAGGTCGGCGTAAACTTTGGGGGGTAAGCGTTTTTGCATTTCTTTTTTTCCGAATACCTTGCATCCGAAGGTTTCGTTTATTGCGGTCATAAGTTCCTCCAAATATAATAAAAAAATTGTGTTAAGTATATAATATTATTAATCGAGTTGTCAATCGATTTAAGGTAATTTGTCAGTCAATAAATAAAATATTGTAAGAATACTTATTCGATTTGTTTGACTTAGCTTTACGCGTTTGATAAAATAATATCGTAAGTCGTCGTATATCGCGTTCGGCGACGCGGAGGGGAAATGAAAATAAGATTGAACGAAGATCAGGAGATAGTCAAGACCATAAAAGAAGGTCTTGCCGCAAAAGACGGTTATTGCCCGTGCAGAGTAGGGAAGCTTCCCGAATATAAATGTATGTGCGAAGAATTCCGCAATCAGATAAAGGACCCCTACTTCGAAGGGTACTGCCATTGCCGTCTTTACTACAAGGAAAAATAATAACGTCGAACGCGCCGTACGCCGCCAGAAAGCGTTTTTGGCGGGATAGCGGCGTATCGATATTTATCGGTGGATAAAAAAGGAGTGTCTTAACATGAAAACAATTCTCGTTACCGGTGGCGCCGGCTACATCGGAAGCCACACCTGCGTTGAGCTTCTGAACGCCGACTACGACGTCGTAGTGGTCGACAATCTTTCCAACAGCAAGATGATAGCCGTTGAAAGGATAGAAAAGATCGCGGGCAAAAAACTCAAATTTTATCTCGGCGATATCAGGGATAAAGATATCCTGCGTAAGATATTCACCGAAAACGAGATAGACGCCGTTATCAACTTTGCCGGGCTTAAAGCCGTGGGCGAATCGGTGCGTATGCCCGTCGAGTATTACGACTGCAATATCGGCGGCCTTATTTCTCTCGTGGAAGTCATGCGCGAGTTTAATTGCAAAAATCTCGTGTTCTCGTCTTCCGCCACCGTTTACGGAAATCCGCACACCGTGCCCATCAAGGAAGATTTCCCGCTTTCCACCACCAACCCGTACGGCAGCACTAAGCTGTTTATAGAGTACATACTGAAAGATTTGTATAAATCCGATAATTCGTGGAATATCGCTATTTTGCGCTACTTCAACCCCATCGGCGCGCACCCGAGCGGGCTTATCGGCGAAGATCCCAACGGGATACCCAACAATTTATGCCCGTATATCACCAAAGTCGCCGTCGGAAAACTCCCGTATCTTAACGTTTTCGGCGGAGATTATCCCACCCACGACGGTACGGGCGTGAGAGATTATATCCACGTTTGCGACCTTGCCGAAGGTCACGTTCTCGCGCTCAATAAGCTGTTTACGAATTCCGGGCTTATGATTGTTAATCTCGGCACGGGCACGGGGTATTCGGTGCTCGATATGGTGAAGGCGTTTTCCAAGGCGCTCGGAAGAGAGATTCCTTATAAGATAGTAGATCGCCGCCCGGGCGATATCCCCACCTGCTACGCAAGCCCCGCTTACGCGAAGGAACTTATCGGCTTCGAAGCTAAACGCAACCTTGACGATATGTGTCGCGACGCGCTCAACTGGCAGATGAAAAACCCCGACGGCTACGTCGAATAATTTTAAAAAAACGTGTTAATCGACTTATAGAAGGACTTTTTTTGAAAATGCGGCTCAAACAGAGCCGCATTTTTTTGTGAATTATAAATTAAGAAATGAAGAAATGAAGGAAAAAAGAATTGCGCTCGCGTGATTTTTAACGGGCTCGAGCCGTCGCCCTGCAATCACCGAAAATAATTATATACTTTTTATATAAACAAAAATTCCGTTTTGCAGTAATGCGAATGGTTATAAGCATATTATGTTTACATATCTTAAATAACGTAAAATGACATTAATCTTACAGATTATGCAATTTCATCCAAAAGACTACGGCGAAAAAGATGATAACCAACAGTAGCATTATTTTATCTCCTTTTAATCAGATTTTTTGTTGAGTTTTGGATTATGAAAAAAAGTTTTTGATATCAGTAAAGATTATCCATACGAGAATACCGAGAATCAAGAAAACTTCCATTTTTAGCTCCTTTTTTGTATAATTTCAATAATAATTCAACATCTTTAACGATAGTGGAAGGATTATTTTCACCTTTAATTTTAATAAACGAATCAACTCAAACAAGAACGACTTCATTATAATGATGATTGCGGATATCCTTTATTTCGCGTGACTATATAAAACCGTAGGGTGTTGATAAAATGGATTTTACGACGTAAAGGATAAGGTGAAACAAATTATTCTTAAAACTAAACTACGACATAATAGTTAAAAATTAACTACCATATTTGTATTATAGTGCAATATGCACTAAATGTCAAGTCTTTTAGTTAAAAATATTATATTAAAATAAAAAGGAGAGCGGCGTTATGTTGGGGTTAGGTGAAAAGATAAGAGCGGAAAGAGAAGACTTCGGGCTTACGCAGAGCGATATGGCAAAGGCGATACCGATGAATCAATCGAACTACTCCAAGATAGAGCGGGATATGCAGGAGCCGAGCATAGAACAATTCAAGCGGATATGCGAGATTTTAAAGCTCGACGCAAATTATCTGCTCGACATCGAAGAAGGGGATATCCCCAAAAAGGACAGGGAACTGTTAAAGGCTGTAAAAGCCATCATCAAAAAGTATAAATAAACGGCTGTCGCGTTGACGCGGCAGCCGAGTTTTTATAAATTAAGAAATGAAGAAATGAAGGAAAAAAGAATTGCGCTCGCGCGATTTTTTAACGGGCTCGAGCCGTCGCCCTAAAATCGCCGATGAATTATTTAAAATAATAATTCAATCCGCAACTTTCGCGGTAGCGAAAATATAACTGCCGAAGGCAATATAACTCGGCGACAGCCGAATATAACTTTGCCATAAGACAAAATATAACTGCCGCAGGCTTTGCGGCGTGATGAATAGATGAAAAGAATTATTATATAATTACGCCGAGAGCCGTAGCGGGAATTTACTTTCCGCGTTAAGGGGCTCCGACAAACAGTCCTAACGACTTTTTCTTGTCCCGCAAGAAAAAGTGTTAATCAAATTATATAATTTCTTTCGAGAGCGACAAGGCGGAATTTATTTTCGCCGTTAAGTCGCTCACGACAAACAGTCCTAACGACTTTTTCTTGCCCCGCAAGAAAAAATGTTAATCAAATTATATAATTATTTTCGAGAAACGCAAGGCGAGATTGACTCTCGCCGTCAAGCGTTTCACGACCAACAGTCCTAACGATTTTTTTGCGACAGCAAAAAAATGTTAATTAAATTATCCCCATTTCTTTACAGAACACGTCGACCATGTCGTCGAGCGGCTCTACGCAGCCCGCGCGCGTCCACTCGAACGAAACGTTGAAAAGCGCGCCCATATAAAAGTAAACGCAGTATTTATCGGGCGAAGACATAGCCGCCTCCCCCGCCATCGCCGCCTGAAAAGCGTTCAGCTCGTCGATAAGAAGAGAGATAAGGTTGGCGTTGTAAAGGTTGATAAAGTAGCTCGAATACGTGCGGAAGTAAAGGAAAAACTTCTTCACGTGCTGACGGGAACGGTAGTTTATTGAAGTTATCTCGCGCCCGTTGCGGAAGCGTTCGAGTATGTCGCGTATAAGGACGACGATAACGTCCGACTTCGATTTGTAATTACGATAAAACGAAGCGCGCGCGACGCCCGCGTCGTTTATTATTTCGGTGATGGTTATATCCGCAAGGTTTTTCTTTTGCATAAGCGCGAAAAGCGCGTCGGTAATGCTTCCTTTTACCCTTAAATTAGCTTCGAGTCTTTTATCCATAATTCAAACTATCCGAAAAAGCCGCCACGTTTTCAACGTGATACGTCAGTATTTGATACGATTATATCAGATACAACTAACTTTTGTCAACTTCCGCGAAATAATTTCTCGCAACAAACGCGCCGTTTTTTCAAAAGCAAGCCTATAACGCGATAAATCGTAGAAAACATGGGGGCTGTCGCAAGTTGATAATTACGATTTGCGACAGCCGATTTTTTACAGCGAATATTGATTTGAATAAAAAAACAGACGTATAGCACGATTTTTCGTGTTATACGGCAATTTTAAACAGAGGACTTGTGGATAAAGTCCTCTTTTTGTTGTTG
>CACXHH010000142.1 GCA_902767455.1 uncultured Eubacteriales bacterium | reverse complement strand
TAAAGCATCAACCGATACGAGGTCTTGCCAAATTCGGCTCGATGACGAGAAGAAAAATGGAAGGACTTCTTCTTATGTTCAACGGGCACTTCTTCAAAGGTTTCGGGCGCTTTATAACAAAAGGCAAAAACAACTGATAATTGACTTATATAACGACTTATGAAGATTTTAAGCGTCGTCGTGCCGTGCTATAACTCGGCGGACTATATGAAAAACTGCATAGAGAGCCTTATCGTCGGAGGAGATAAAATTGAGATAATTATCGTCGACGACGGCTCTACCGATAAAACGGCTTTTATCGCCGACGGTTACGCCGAAAAATATCCCGATATCGTAAAAGTTATCCATCAGGAAAACGGCGGGCACGGCGAAGGCATAAACGCAGGGCTGAAAATTGCTACGGGCAAGTTTTTCAAGGTGGTCGACAGCGACGATAAGTTGAGCGAAGAGTTTCCGCTCTTTCTCGAAAAGTTGGAAGGCGGCGCGAAAGACGCCGAACTCGTCGTCACGAACTACGTTTACGCTTATCAGAGCGGAAAAAAGGACAATCCCGTCCGCTACGCCAACGCCTTCAAAAGAGATAAGCCGTTTTGCTGGAACGATATGCGCAAGTTCAGGCTCAAACAATTTCTGATGGTCCACGCATGCACTTTCAGGACGGAGCTTGCAAAAAAGTACGGCGGAGAATTGCCTAAACACGTCTTTTACGAAGATAACCTGTTCGTCGGCAAGATATTGCCGCACGTTACGACGCTTTACTATTGCGACCTTAATCTGTACAGGTATACGATAGGGCGGGAAGGACAATCTGTTTCCGAAGCCGTTTTCGTCAATAAATACAAGTACCAGATACTCGTCAACGAATTGTGGTTCGATGCGATAGATCTTAACGCCGTAAGAGAAAAAAGCGAGCGGCTTTACGGGTTGATAATGCAGGAAATGCTCATTCTCTTTGGCGGCGCGTGCGTTTACGCGCTCAAATCCGACGACGAAAAAGCGCGTGAAAACATTGAAAATATGTGGGAAAAGGCGTTTTTACACGATGAAAAAAACGCAAAAAAATTGAGATACGCCTTCATTATGAGATTTTTGAACGTCAAGGGGAATGCGGGGAGAAAACTCGCCGTCGCAATATACGACTTAGCGCGCAAGATAGTGCAATTCAACTGATGAAGAGTAAATACGATTATCTTATAGTCGGCGCGGGGCTGTTCGGGGCTACTTTCGCTTACGAGATGACGCGCCGAAATAAAAAGTGCCTCGTGATCGATAAAAGAAGCCACGTCGGCGGAAACGTTTACACGAAGAGCGTACACGGCATAAACGTTCACGTTTACGGCGCGCATATTTTTCATACGTCCGACGAAACGGTATGGAAGTTTGTGAACGGTTTTGCCCGTTTCAACGGCTTCGTCAATTCGCCGATAGCCGATTTCAACGGCGAAAGGTATCCCTTGCCTTTCAATATGAACACCTTCCGCAAGCTTTGGAAGGACGTAAAAACGGAAGCCGACGCTCGCGCGAAGATAGCTTCGCAGACTATGGGTTATCATCCCGAAACGGCGAAAAACCTTAAAGAAAAGGCGATAAGTTTCGTCGGTCGCGAGATATACGAAAAGCTTATCGAAGGCTACACCGAAAAACAGTGGGGAAGACCTTGCGAAGAACTGCCGCCGTTCATCATCGAGCGCGTGCCCCTTCGCTTTACTTACGATAACAACTATTTCAACGACGCGTATCAGGGCGTTCCCGTCGGCGGTTATACCGCGATGATAGAAAATATGCTTGTCGGCTCGGACGTTCTTCTCGGTACTCCGTATAAAAAATTCGTAAACAAATACGGAAGCGTTTCAAACGCCGTGATCTACACGGGCGCTATCGACGAATACTTCGATTACCGCCTTGGTAAGCTCGATTTCAGAACGCTGAAATTTGAAACGGTCGCCATGGACGTAGCCGATTTTCAAGGGAACGCCGTCGTCAACTACACGAGCAAGAAAGTGCCCTATACGCGTGTTATCGAGCATAAACACTTCGAGAACGCAAGGACGAACGTTACCGTCGTCACGAAAGAATACCCCGCGGAATACTCTGACGGCTGTGAAAAATTCTATCCCGTGAACGACGAAAAGAACGAAAGGCTTTACGCCGAATACGCAGAGCTTGCGAAAACCGTAAAAAAGGTTTACTTCTGCGGGCGGCTCGGCTCGTATAAATATTTCGACATGGACGACACCGTCAAAAACGCGGCAGATCTTGCCGAAGAGCTTGAAAGTAATTGATTAACAGATAAAAAGACGCTGAAAACGGATAACGCTTTTCGGCGTTTTTTGTATTGAGGATTGCGCGTAAGCGTTTTAGTATTATAGTTCTTGACAGCGAAAAATTTCAAAAACGATATTGAATCGTTAAAGCATTAGTGTTAAAATAAATAAAAAAACGACGCGCCGCTCGAAACAGACGACTTGACGGATTTTTACAAAAAACCGACAGGTTTTTCACAGAAATACGTATTTTTAACGGCGCTATGCTAAAATGATAAAAATTATACGCGACAGAAAAAAAATACCGAAACGAACCGAAACGTTTTTTTCCGTAAAACAGCATTCTCTTAACCGTACGCTTATAAAAGGGAGAAATAATGGTCAGGATTGCCGTCGTTGAAAACGAGAAAGAATATCGCGATATTATACGATCTATGATCGAAAAATTCGGTGATGAAAACGACAAGTCGTTTGAAATATCCGAATTTTCCACGGCGGTCGATTTTATAAGCGATTACAGCGCTGAATACGATATAGTGTTTATGGATATCGATATGCCGTTGATGAACGGTTTGAAAACGGCAAAGCTTCTTCGCGGGCAGGACGAAGACGTGATAATAATATTCGTCACTTCGTTTGAAAAGTACGCGATAAAGGGCTACGAAGTAAACGCGACGGATTTTATCGTCAAGCCGCTCAATTACAACGTTTTTTCCGCCAAATTCAAAAAGGTGGTAGACAAGGTAAAAACCGACGAAGAACCTACGCTCATATCTTCCACAAGACTCGGTAAGATAAAAATAAAAATTGCGGATATATATTACGTTTCTGTCGAAGGCAGATATGTTCTTCTGCATACGAAGTCGGGCGAATACGCGTATAAAAAGGCGATGAAAGACGTGGAAAAGGAGCTTATCCCGTTCGACTTTATAAGGATAGACAAGTCGTATATGGTAAACCTTAAACACGTTTCTTCCGTAAACGAAAACGGAGCGATCGTCGTCGGCGAAACGATCCCTTACAGTCGCAGTAAGAAAAAACCGCTTATCAAAGCTTTCACGCTTTACTGGGAGTAAGTATGAATAGAGTTCTGGCAATAGACGTCGCGCTCAAAACGATAAATAATCTTACGACGTTCAGAAACGGCTTCGTGCTCGAACTTCTTATCTGCGGTATTATTTTTTCGTTCGGAAGCAAGCCGAGAAGGTTCTGGAAGATACCGCCGATAATAACCGTCGTTCTTTGCGCGGCGGCGTTTTATTTCGTCGGCAGATTCTTTCCGAAGATACCCGTTCCGACGCTTACCGGGCTTACGACTTTTATACTTCTCGTACTGTTTGCCTGGTTGGCGCTCGACGAGCCGTTCAACCGCGTATTATTCAACTGCGCGGGGGCTTACGCCGTGCAAAACCTTGCGATAAACGTAAGAGAAGTGTTTCAGTATATCGTCAGGCTCGACGGTTGGCCTAAATCGATAGTGAGAATGGCTATAACGATAGCCGTTTACGTCGCGTGTTATTTCGTTTTTGCTAGAAAACGCGAAAAAGAAGACCTTAACGTAAGCAGTATCAGCCTGTATCTCGTAACTCTCATAACGATCGTTATTGCCGACGTTCTTACGGTAGTCGTCGCAACGACGGGGCAATCGAGCGCGGTGGTAAAAGTAGTACTGGGGATATGCTGTCTGGGCGCGCTCGTGTGGCAGTATAACATATTCAATCACGGCGTAATGTTAAAAGAAGCCGCCATCATGGAACAGCTTCTGTATCAGGAGCAGAGATACCACGAGATGACGCAGGAAACCATAGACCTGATAAACATAAAGTGTCACGATCTTAAACGGCAGATAGAGCTGTTCAGAAAGACTTACGGCGGCGAAGCCGAAGGAATGATAAAAGAAGTCGAAAACGCCGTCATGCTGTACGGCGACCTTGCCAACACGGGTAACAAGAATTTAGATCTCGTTATAACGGAATACAAACTCGTCTGCGAGAAACACGGCGTAAAGATAGATATCATGGCTGACGGAAAGCTTATCGACTTTATGTCCGCGTACGACGTTTATTCCTTTTTCGGAAACGCCTTGAACAACGCCATCGAGTGCGTTATCGACGAGCCCGAAGGCAAGAGAAACATAACTCTCGATATCCACGAAAAGGGCGAATATACCTGTGTAAGGATAGAAAACTACTGCTCGCATAAGGTCGAGTTCAAAAACGGTTTGCCGCTAACGCATAAGGAGGATAAGCATATCCACGGCTACGGCGTGAAGAGTATGGAATACATAGCCAAAAAGTACGGCGGAAATATGGTCGTGGATTTAAAAGACGAAACCTTCAAGATAAAAGCGCTGTTCAAAAAACAGTAAAGCACGGTAAATAATTTCTTTAAAATCACGACGGGGAGCGTATCGAACGCTCCCTGTTTTTTTATCATAAAAACCACGCGCTTGCGGTTTTTCGGTCAAAAACGGCTTTCGCGCTCAAAAAAGGGCTTATAATATATAGGTCGCGTGTAGTTTCGTGAAGTTAAATCCCGGGTTTATTCCGCCGATTACCAGTTTTTACATTTTAACGACGGAATTTGTCAATGTTAAGTTTGCGCTCGCCTTTTTGTGTTAAAATTTTTTCAGTATAAAACGGCGTCGGTTTATGCGAAAAAACTTTTAACGACGTCAAGAAGATTTAAGGAGGATCTTTTATGAACAGAAAAGGCAAAAGACTCAGCGTAAAGTTCGCTTCCGTAATGGTAGCGGGCGTTATGTCGGTCGGTTTGTTCGGCTCGGCGATCAGCGTATCGGCTGCCAACCATCTCGAAATGTACAACCTTTCGAGCGCAGGCAAGTTCTATACCGATTACGCTACGCTTGACGAAGCGAAAGCTGCCGCTACCGAACTCAATCAGCAAATTGCCGCAGAAGGTAACGTACTGCTTAAAAACAGCGGTATACTTCCTATGAGCACGGGCAACTACGTCAGCGTATTCGGCTGCGCCGAAGACAATATGACGGGCGGCCAGGGCTCCGTATCCACGAGCCTTATGGAAGCAGGCTTTAAAGTAAACCCGACTTTGAAGGCTTTCTACGCTTCAAGAAAAAACACTATCCGCAGTGAAACCACCGCTTTCGGAGCGCAGGTTGAAAATTCACTCAGTCTGTATAACGACGCGGCGGTAGTCGTATTCGCAAGAGCGGGCGGCGAAGGCAGCGACCAGGCTCGCGTTACCGGCGAAGAAAACGACGATTCCAAGAATATCAACGGTTGGGAACACGAAAATCTCGGCGAGCAGGACGGAAAGACTTATCAGCACCAGTTCATGCTCAGCAACAGCGAGAACGCGCTTCTCGATTACGTTACCGCAAGATTCAATAAGGTCATCGTGGTTCTGAATACTTCTTCCATAATGGAAGTGTACAATCTCCAGAACGACGACCGCATCGGCGGCATACTTCTGATACAGCGCCCGGGTAACTTCGGCGTTTCCGCAGTAGGTAAAATTTTAAGCGGCGAAGTCAATCCTTCCGGTAAGACGGGCGACGAATGGTATCGCGATTTCTCCGCGGATCCGACCTGGATGAACTTCAGTACCAACAATCAGGTAGGGTCTACCAACACCTTCTCCTATAATGGTCAGAACTTGTCCGCTATTACGGGTATCAGCTACGAAGAAGGTATTTACGTAGGTTATAAATATTACGAAACCGTTTACGCCGAAATAGCCGCCGGCTCTATCGGTACCAAAGACGGCAAACTCGTTGCCGCAACCGCCGAAGGCGCTTTGACGGGCGCTGAAGCCGCTCAGGCTTGGTGGAACGAAAACGTAGTATATCCGTTCGGCTTCGGTCTTTCCTACACCACGTTCGAATCTACTATGGGCGACATCTACGTTGACGCCGCTTTGAAAACCAAACTCGGCGCTACCGTAGAAGCTTCCGCTTTCAGTTCTTCCGTAGGCAACAAGGCTCAATATGACAAACTGTACGTTCCCGTAACGATCACCAACACCGGTATCAAAGCGGGCAAACAGGTCGCTCAGGTCTACGTTACTGCTCCCTACACCGCCGGCGGGATCGAAAAATCTTACGTCAAACTCGTAGGTTACGCTAAAACCGATCTCTTACAGCCGGGCGCTTCCCAGACTCTCGTAGTGTCCTTCAACGTTCAGGACTTCGCTTCCTTCGACTATACGGACGCCAACGAAAACACCTTCAGAACTTACGAACTCGATAAAGGTACTTACGAAGTCAAACTCATGGCTGACGCTCACAACGAGATCGCCAAAAAGACGTTCGAACTCGGTGGAACCGCCGTTCTCGCCGCCGACGACTTCTCCGGCAACTCGGTAGCCGCTACCGACTTCTCCAACCCGAACAGCGAGTATTACACTCTCATCGGCAAAGACGTTAAGTTCAGCGCCGCCGAAACTGAATTTGCAGGCAAGAACCTTTACGACGAAACCGCCGAAATGACTATTTTGTCGAGAGCCGATATGGTCGGCACCTTCCCGAAGCCGCATACCGCAAGCGATTATGTTTCGACGAAAGAACTTCTCGAATACATCGACAAATACTGCGATCTCACTTCTCCCGAGATGAACGACACCACTTCCAAGTGGGCGCTCACGACCGAACAGATCGAATCTATGGCTAACTGGGCTCAGGCAAGCGCTTCCGACGTTGCCGCCCGTGAAAACGGCTATTGCTCGGTACTTCTCCGCGAAATGGCAGGCGTTCCCCTTTACGATGCAGAGGGTAACGTTACCGAAGCCTGGGTAAACTTCATGAACCAGCTTTCGTTCGCAGAGATCACCAGAATAATCACTCAATGCTCGCAGTCTTCTCCGTCCATCGCTTCCGTAGGCAAAGTCGCCGCGAGAAACATCGACGGTCCTATCCCGACCGCAGGCTTCAACTGGCAGGACGAAACGTGCCTTGCCGACACCTGGAACACCGAACTTGCCCATAAGATGGGTATTATCGTAGCTAACCTTTATACGTTGAACGGCTATACCACCTGGTACGCTCCCGCAGTCAACCTGCACCGTTCTCCGTTCGGCGGCCGTAACTACGAGTATTACAGCTCCGACGGTATCCACGCCGGTTACATGGCTATCGCTTGCGCTTCCGGTTGCGAATCGCGCGGCGTAAACTGCTACATCAAACACTTCGCGTTGAACGATCAGGAAACCAACAGAACCAACATTCTCACCTTCGTCGACGAACAGAATATGCGTGAGAACTATCTTATTCCTTTCCAGATGTCCGTTCAGGAAGGCGGCGGCAGCGGTCTTATGCTTACGTTCAGCCGTATCGGCGCGGTAGCTTCTCCCGCTAACTATGTTCTCGTTCAGGAAATCGCAAGAGACGAATGGGGCTTCGAAGGCGCCATCGGCACCGACTTTTTCCCGTACAAACAGTCTGCTTACACTATCACCGAAACGGTGGGCGAAGAACAGGTTTCCACTAAGTACAAAGCAGGTCGTACGTCCTTCATCGACCTTATGATAAGGATCGGCGGCGTTCACCCGCTCGGCAACGACAACACTATGTCGGCTTACTGGAGCGAAGACCTTAACACCGTAGTTTACAAGAACGCGGAAGGCGCTGAAGTAGAAAGCAAGACCGACTGGTATTACGCTCGTATTTTCGCTATGCGTCTCTTCTACACGTACGCTAACTCCGTCAATATCGAAAACGGCGTTATCTTCGGCGACAACTTTACGCCTATCTATCGTTACGTTGACAGAACGAGACAGCCTCAACCCGCTACCATGACGAAAGAACTCGACGCGGCTACCGTAGGTACCGTCTACACGGCAAACCTTGCCGCTACTCAGTTCGAACTCGGCGCGGGCAACACGGCTACTTACGCTGTAACCAACGGTGAATTACCTGCCGGTATGACGCTCAACCAAAGCACCGGCGCTCTCTCCGGCACTCCTATCGAAGCGGGTAATTACTCCTTCACCGTAAGAGCTACTTCCGGCATCTCCAAAGGCGACGTCAATATCACGCTCACCGTCAATCAGACGATAACCGCTACGGGCGAAAAGGAAATAGCGCTCGGCGAAGCGTTCGATATTCTCGTTGACCGCGGCACCATCGCTGCCGACAGCTTCACTTATTCGGCTACCGGTCTTCCCGCAGGTGTCACCATCGACAAAAACAGCGGCGCTATCACCGGCGAACCCGAAGAAGCGGGCGAATACGCAGTTACCGTTACCATCGCGGCTACTACCGGTACGGGCAAAAACGCTGTTACGAGAAACTATAATTACGCTCTCACTCTTAAAGTGACAGGCGGCGAACAAGCTCCCGCTCTCACCGAAGAAAGAGTTGCTCAGCTTATCGCTGCGGCTATCGAAGAACTCGATATCCCCGAAGAAGGTCTTACCGAAGCTCAGGTCGAAGCTATCGTTCAGGAAGCTCTTGCCAACTACACCGTAACCGTAAAAGACGGCGTTGACGGTAAAGACGGCAAAGACGGCGCAAACGGGCAGAACGGTAAAGACGGCGTCGGTATCAAAGGCATAACTTCCAAGGCGATTGAAGGCGGCACCGAATACACCGTTACCTTCACCGATGACAGAACTCCTTATACCTTCACGATCAAAGATGGCGCTACCGTTGAAGCTAACGGCTGCGGCGGCGTAATCGGTATCGGCGGCGGCATACTTGCGGTATTGACGCTTCTCGGCGTTGCCGCGGTTGCTCGCAAGAAAGAAAACTGATAAACGCTTTACGTTGAAAAACGAATAGCAAACGCACTTAACGAAACGACTTCGGCGGAGAAATCCGCCGAAGTCAAAAGTGTTTATAAAAACACGGGCTTTTTAAATAAATTTTTATCTTCATACCAAATTATACGAAAAACCAACTTAACCTTTATAGCCGTCTTTCTTCGCTGTTGAACGGCAACGGCGTCAGCGGCAAAACCAAATAAAACAAGGAAACAACTTTTTAAGGAGAAAATATATAATGAAAAGAAAAATAACGGCGCTTTTGCTCGTTTTAGTCATGGCTATGGCGACCTTTTTAACGGCGTGCGAACCCGAAGCCGCGGCAACGCTTCAAAGCATAAGCGTTTCCAGAACGCCGAAGGTAACTTACGAAGTCGGTGAAGCTTTAGACCTTACCGGCGGCGCGCTCACGGCAACTTATTCGGACGGTACGACGAAAGAAGTCAGCCTTACCGATTCTGCGGTGACCGTACAAAGACCTAATATGAACACCGCGGGAACGAAGACCGTTTCCGTAACTTACGATTCCAAATCGACTACTTTCAAAGTGACCGTTTCCGAAGCTAAACTGACGGTTACTTTCGATCTCAATTACAGCGGTTCCGCCGCTCAGACCGTCAAGGTCGAAAACGGCGCCACGGTCACGGCAATAGCCGATCCCGAAAGAAACGATTACGTTTTCACCGGTTGGTTTATAGCCGCAGACGGCAATACGAGATTTAACTTTGAACAGACCATCACCGCCGATACGACCGTTTACGCTCACTGGGGCCATACCGTGGAGTTTTCGCTCAACTATCAGGGCAGCGCCGCAAGCACCGTAGCGACTTACGCGCTCGATGAAAAAGCTTCGGCTCCCGCGACCACGCCCGAAAGAAACGGCTTCGTCTTTACCGGTTGGTATACCGACGCCGACTGCGCTACCGCTTACGAATTCGGAAGCGCTCTCACCGCTAATCTTATTCTTTACGCAGGTTGGAGAGAAGTTTCAGCCGACACGAACGTTTACACCGTAACGTTTATTTCCAACGACGGCACGGACGGCAAAGTCGAAAAGAAGGTCGTCGAAGGCGAAAAGGTCGAAACGCTGACGTTGACGGCTCCCGAAGGCGCTACCGCCGAATTTGCGGGCTGGTACACCAATCCGGAACTTACGAACGTTTTTGATTTCGACACCGCTATCGAAACGAACTTTACTCTCTACGCAAAATGGGACGTTTCCAAGTATTCGGTTACTTTCCATTACAACCACGCGAATAACGACGGCGTCTTCCAGATCGAGAGTATAAGAGCTAACCAGCCCGCGTACAATCCTTCCGCAAGAAACGCCACTACCGGTTATTACGATACCATCACGCTCGACGGTTATTACTTCGGCGGTTGGTATAAAGAAGCCGAATGCAAAAACGAAGTCGACTTCAACGACAGGATTAACGCCTTCACCAACTATTACGCAAAATGGCTCAAAGAGTGGGAGTTCCAAGCCGAATACACCGATTTCGGCGAAAGAGAAGCTTTCGGTTACTCTGCTAACGGCACGGGCGCTTCGGCGTTCATCAACAAGAACGGCGCGGCTTTATGGGGCGCTCACAACGGTTACTGGGTAGCTAATCTCCATCATCAGGGGCTGTTCGTGGAATTCGTCATCGAATCGAACGAAGCCGTCGACGACGCGGCTCTCGTGTTAAGACTTTCCGCCGACTTTTACGACATAACGCTCAACAAAACCAACTTCGAGATCAAGATCAACGACAGCGTTATCGATTACGGTTTCGAAGCGAGCATTACGGGCGCGGTTGCTCCCGACGAAGGCGGTATTCAGAACAAACGTCCGTTCGACAACTGGGATTTCGGCTTCAAAGTAAGCATTAAACAAGGTAGGAACGTTATAAGATTTACGATGCTTGACGAAGTGAGATACGGCGAAGTAGGCACGATGTACGCTACCGCTCCCATGATCGACAGCATTTACGTAAACGCGAACTCTACGCTTTCGTGGACTCCTATCCTTACCAACGTATAATTTTCTGAACACGGTGCGTCGGACCGTTTGATCGGTTCGGCGCATTTTTAGGAGAAAAAAATGGATTTCGTTAAAAATATCGTCATAAGAACGATAAAATCAAAATCGACGTATATGCTTTTGGCAACTGCCGTTTTTGAAGTGGTCGCGCTT
>CACXHH010000141.1 GCA_902767455.1 uncultured Eubacteriales bacterium | reverse complement strand
TCACGGCGAACGCGCGTTGATGAGCTTTGAAGTAGGCAAGCGCGCGCTCGATTTTCTCGTCGAAAATTCCGGTACGAGAAGAAATCTCGAAGTCGACTTTTTCGGCGGCGAACCGCTTATGAATTTTCAGGTGGTGAAAGATCTCGTCGCTTACGCGCGCAGTATCGAAAAGCAAAAGAATAAGAACTTCCGCTTCACGCTTACGACCAACGGCGTGCTTATCGACGACGACGTTATCGATTTTGCCAACCGTGAGATGTCTAACGTCGTTTTATCTCTCGACGGCAGGAAGGAAGTTCACGACCGCTTCCGCGTTGACTACGCCGGCAACGGCAGTTACGACAGGATAGTTCCCAAGTTCCAAAAACTCGTCAAGGCGCGCGGCGGTAAAAATTACTATATGCGCGGGACTTTTACGCACTATAATCCCGATTTTTTAAACGACATCAAGGCGATGCTCGATCTCGGGTTTACCGAGCTCAGCATGGAGCCCGTCGTATGCGCGGAAGGCGACAAGTCGAAGCTCACCGACGAAGACCTTCCCGTCGTGATGAAGCAGTACGAAGATCTTGCAATTTTGATGAACGAAAGAAGAAAGCAAGGTAAACCTTTCACTTTTTACCATTATATGCTCGATTTGAAGGCGGGCCCGTGCGTTTACAAGCGCATTTCGGGCTGCGGCTCGGGCACCGAATACATGGCTGTCACGCCTTGGGGCGATCTATATCCGTGTCATCAATTCGTCGGAGAAGAGAAGTTCAGGCTCGGAAACGTCTTTGACGGCGTTACCAACCTTGCCGCTCAAAGCGAGTTTGCCGATTGCAACGTCTATTCCCGTAAAGACTGCGAGAACTGTTGGGCAAAACTCTATTGTTCGGGCGGGTGCGCGGCTAATTCGTACCACTCGACGGGCAGCGTGAACGGCGTTTACGAATACGGTTGCAAGCTCTTTAAAAAGCGTATGGAATGCGCCATCTGGCTCGAAGCCGTCAGGACGCTCGAAGAAGAAGGTTGATCTCGGGGTGAAAAATGAAAACGCCTGTCTGCGATTTCGTCGATAGTTACGTTAAAAATGAAAGCGCGCGCCTGCATATGCCCGGACACAAGGGGGTGGGCGGCGTAAAAGCTTACGATATTACCGAAGTTTACGGAGCGGACGTATTAGCTTTTCCGAACGGAATTATCAGGGAAAGCGAAGAAAACGCCGCAAAGCTTTTCGGCGCGGCGGCGACGCTCTATTCTACCGAAGGCTCGACCGCGTCTATAAAGACCATGCTAGCGCTTGCCTTGCTTTACGCCCGCAAAAAGGGCAAAAAACAGCTCGTTCTCGCGGCGCGCAACGTTCATCGCGCTTTCGTCGACGCGGCTGCTTTGCTTGATTTCGGCGTCGAGTGGCTGTCGGGCGAAGGCGAACTTATCTCTATTACCGTAACAGCCGAAACGCTCGAAAAAAAGCTTGAATCGCTTACCGAACCGCCCGTGGCGTTTTACGTTACTTCGCCCGATTATCTCGGAAACGTCGCCGATATTGCGGGGCTTTCAAAGGTCTGTAAAAAGTACGGCGTGCTGCTGCTCGTCGACAACGCGCACGGAGCGTATCTCAAATTTTTAAAACCGGATATCCACCCGATAACGCTCGGCGCGGACATGTGCGCGGATTCTGCTCATAAGTCCTTGCCCTGTTTGACGGGCGGAAGCTATCTCCACGTAAATAACGCCGTTAATCGCGTTATAGGCGGGGATTTCGGAAAAATGCAGGCGCTTTTCAACTCGACGAGCCCGTCTTGGCTCGTTATATATTCGCTCGATAAACTGAACGCCGTGCTTTTCGACGGTTATACCGAAAAACTTTCCGCTTTCGTTACAAAGATCGAAGAGTTGAAAAGAAAGCTGACGTCGTACGGGTATACGCTAGTTGGGAACGAGCCTTTGAAAATCACGCTCAGTTGCAAAAACTACGGCTATACGGGCGAAGAGATCGCGGCTGTTTTACGTAAAAATTCGATAGAAGTCGAGTTTTTCGACGACGATTATCTCGTTGCGATGTTTTCGACCGAAAACACGGACGAACAGTTGAAATTGACGGAAAACGCTTTGTTGTCGATAACGCGAAAAAGCCGAATAACTACTC